>JAVRPG010000473.1:0-3239 GCA_032162325.1 Mycobacterium sp.
AGCCATTGCCAACGATGCCTGCGTCACAAGCAGCCGACGCAGGTGCCGGTTAGGAACGAGGGATCGATGATGGCCGAAAACCACGCTGCATCTGGTTCGCCTCCTCAATATGACAGGGACGACTTCAGCGCCCACGAGTCGTCGATCGAGGGGCTGGCCGTGGTGTTTGTCAGCGGAAGCGTGGACATGCTCACCGCCCCCGGGCTGGCTGACGCTGTCGACTCCGCGCTTGCCAAAAAACCGAACGGCCTGATCGTTGACCTGTCCAAGGTCGAGTTCCTCGGCTCGGCCGGGATCAGCGTGCTGATGAAAACCCGCGACACCATCGGCGAAGCCACCCCGTTCTGCGTGGTCGCCGACGGGCCGGCCACGCACCGGCCGCTCACCTTGCTGGGGATCAACGAGCTGATGTGTCTGTGCCGGACGCTGGACGACGCTGTCAGCAAACTCACTGACCGCTAACTCTCAGGCCGGTAGGCCGACTCCGCTCAGCAGCGACGTCAGCAGAGCAATCCGCCGGTTCTCGATGTCCGGTTGTGGCAGCACCGCGCGCAGGATCGCGGCTCCGTCAAAGGTGTTGGTCAACAACGCCACCAGGACCGGGAACGTTTCCTGCGGGAAGCTCTCGGCACCGGGTAAGGCCCGCGCGGCGTCGCAGATCTTCGTGGTGTATTGCTCGAGGACGTTTTGCAAAGTGGCGTTGAGCTTTTCGTCGGTGCGCGCGGCGATCATCAGTTCGTAGAGGACCGAGTTGGTGGAACTGCTGGTGATGTCGCGCAGGATTGTCAGCCCCGCCTCCATCGCCGGCCGGTCAGAGGGTATTGCGGCGACCTGCTTGGTGAACGAGTCGAGTTGACGCCGTAGCACTTCGTACGCCGTGGCCGCCATGAAATCGCCCATGGTGTCGAAGTGCCGGAACAGGGCCCCGACCGATACCCCGGCGCGCTTGGTGATCACGGCCGCGGACGCCCGGGCGTATCCGACTTCGATGATCGTCGCGATGCTGGCCTCGAGCAGTCGCGCCACCGTCTCTTCTCGGCGCTGCTGCTGTGTCCTTGCCATCTCAGACCTTTGCGAGCCGTGGTTGACCCGCGCCGGCCCGTAGGTAACGACCCGACTTCACGGTCTTTCCGTAGCCGTCGCGGAATTGGCCGTCGCGGAACACGATTGCGCCACCCACACCCGTTGCCACCACTGCCGCGTCGTTACGGTTGACCATCCGGCTCAGGCCGCCGTAGAACGGAACCTTCTCCTCGTGATAGGCATCCACCGAGTCGTCCAGGCCGGCGGGATCGATCACGACGAAGTCCGCGCGATCGCCTTGCCGCAGCGTGCCCGCGTCCAGGCCGAACCATTCGGCGACTTCGCCGGTCAGGCGATACACCGCGCGTTCGATGGACAGGAACGGCTTGCCGTCCCGGCTGGCGTCCAACACCCGCTTGAGCAGCCGCAGCGAGAAGTTGTAGAACGCCATGTTGCGCAGGTGCGCCCCGGCGTCGGAGAAGCCCAGGTGGATGCTCGGCTCGGCGGCCAACTTGTTGAGCTGCTTGGGCCGGTGGTTGGCGACGACCGTGGTCCAGCGCACGTTGCGCTCACCGTTTTCGACGAGGACATCGAGGAACGCGTCCAGCGGGTGCAGCCCCCTCTCGTCGGCGATTTTCCCGAAACTCTTTCCGATCAACGTCTGGTCGGGGCATTCGACGATCACCGCGTCGTGAAAGTCGCGGTGCCACAGCGACGGCCCGAGTTTGATGCGGTCGAACTGGCGGCGGAACTTGCGGCGGTATTCCTTGTCGGCCAGTAATGTGTTGCGCTCCAGCTGATCACGCAGGTGCAGCGCCGCTGTGCCCGCGCCGAACTCTTCGAAGACCGGCAAGTCGATTCCGTCGGAGTACAGCTCGAACGGCACCGGCAGATGCTGAAAGCGCACCGCAGAGCCCAGCAAGAAGTTGAGCAGCCGGGTGCCCAGGCCAAAGACGTGCACGGCCAGCGGCATCGACTTCGCGTCGGCAGACACCAATAGGCTCATGCGAACCCGCTTGCGCAGCCCGAACATTGGGCTGCTGGCCAGGAAGAACAACAGCCCTGACTCCGCTTTGGCCACATTGGGTGCGCTTTGCAGGATACGTCCGCGCTTGCGCAGCACTTTGATCAGCTTGCGCCGCTCACGCCAGGTCGCGAACGTGGACGGTAGCGCCCGGGAACGGAAGCGGTCGCCGTCGAGCTTGTCGATCGCCGCGTCCATCCCGGACATGCCGAGCATTCCGGCGTCGAGCGCATCGTCGAGCAGTGTCGCCATCCTGTCGAGTTCCGCGTCGGTGGGTCGCACGTTGTCGTCGGTGGCGCGATCAAGGCCCAGCACGGAGGTCCGTAGATCGGAATGGCCCAGCAACGAGCTGACATTCGGGCCCAGCGGCAAGCTGTCGATCGCCTCGACGTATTCCGCAGGCGTCGACCACGTCTTGTTGGCTTCCAGCGCGCCCAAGACGAACTTGCGCGGTACCGCCTCGACTCGGCTGAAAAGATCAGCGGCGTCATCGGAGTTCGCGTAGACCGTCGACAGCGAGCACATGCCCAGCAGGACCGTGGTGACACCGTGGCGAACCGACTCCCGCAGTCCGGGATCCAGCAACACCTCGGCGTCGTAGTGGGTGTGCACGTCGACGAAGCCGGGGACGACCCACTTGCCGTTCGCATCGATCACCTCGGGGCATCCGGTCTCGTCCAGCGGAGTGGCGGAGACGTCGGAAACGACGCCGTCGCGGATGCCCAGCGTGCGGGTCTGCGGCGCGCTGCCGGTGCCGTCGAACCACAATCCGTCGCGAATGATCACGTCGTAGGTCACTGTCTTCCTCCGCATCGTTGGGGTGGAGCGAACGTATCATAGATAGTGAGCGCTCGCAATCTTTCTGCCACGGCGTCTGCGCGGACGCGTCCAGCGCGAAGGGCTGCTAGTCGAGACCCTCCTCACGTCCGGGTACCGAAGCATCGAACGCGTTGAGCGTGACACCGACCATCGAGAAGCATCCGACCAGGAAGACGATTTCGGCAAGGGCCGCCTCTCCGAACGTCGTTAGCACCGCGCGGTAGGTGGTCTCCGGGAGTGGTCCGCCCCGATTCAGCGCAGTGGCCATGTCGTAGGCGACGCGCTCGTCGTCGGTGAGATCACTCGGGCGCTCCCCGGCGACGATAGTGGCGATCTTCTGCTCGGCGAGGCCCGCCCGGCCGGCAAAGTACTC
>JAVRPG010000474.1:0-19788 GCA_032162325.1 Mycobacterium sp.
CCGAGGTCGCCGGTCAGCAGCCGACCGGTCAGCCCGAGCAGCAGCCCGATTTCGGTGTTGGCGGCCTCGCCGTCCTCGGACACGTCCAGGGGCATGGTGTCCTCGTGGCCGTCGATGAACACCAGCCCGACGTCGCCGACGTGATCGCGCAGGCCGGTCACGATTCCCAGCAGCATCGAGCAGTCGCCGCCGTACACGAACGGGAACCGGCCCGCACCCACCACCGTGCCCACCTTGCGATTGAGAGCATCGGTCATAGCCAGCAGCGCCGGTTCGTTGATCAGGCTGGTCGACGCGCCGCGCGCGGAGTCCGGATCGGGCAGTGCGAGATCGTCGTCATCGATGACATGGTGATGGTCGAAGGCGTCGCGCAGCCCGGCGTCGCGCAGCGCACCTGGGGCACGTGCTTGATGTCCGGCGCGCCCATAGCCGTCGAACGGAACCCCGATCAGCTCGATGTCGGCCACCGCACTCACCCCTCGATAACCACGGCACTGCCACCGGAGCCGGTCAACAACATCCCGCGGTCACCGTCGACGATCACACCCCGAACATAGGTCGAACAGGGCCGCACCGCGCCCGCAATCGCACTTCGGATCACGCCCGAATGACACCGCGGCGGCGGGGTGCCACGGTCCTTCATGGCGCGCAGCGATGCGGTGACTTCCGGCGCGAGTTCGACGGGAATCAAATGAGTTCGATGCAGTCGGCAATGGAGTCCAGCACGCGACCGGGACGGAATGGATACCGCTCGATGTCAGCGACGGCGGTCGATCCGGTGAGCACCAGGATCGTGTCCAGGCCTGCCTCGATGCCGGCGACCACGTCGGTGTCCATCCGGTCGCCAACCATCATGGTGCTCTCCGAGTGCGCCTCGATGCGGTTGAGCGCGCTGCGGAACATCATCGGGTTCGGCTTGCCGACGAAGTAGGGATCGCGGCCGGTGGCCTTGGTGATCATGGCGGCGACGGAGCCGGTGGCAGGCATCGGACCCTCAGCAGACGGCCCGGTGACGTCGGGGTTGGTCGCGATGAATCGTGCGCCGCCCAGGATCAAGCGGATGGCCTTGGTGATCGCGGTGAACGAATACGTCCGGGTCTCGCCGAGGACGACGAAGTCGGGGTCGACGTCGGTGAGCGTGTAGCCCAATTCATGTAGCGGGGTGGTGAGCCCGGCCTCGCCGATGACGTAGGCCGAGCCGCCGGGCAACTGATCGCTCAGGAAGGTCGCGGTGGCCAGCGCCGACGTCCAGATCGAGGCTTCCGGCACTGTCAAGCCGGAGCGGGCGAGCCGGGCAGACAGGTCACGGGGCGTGAAGATCGAGTTATTCGTCAGCACCAGGAACGGCCGCTCCCGCTCCGCCAGGCGCTGCAGGAATTCGGCGGCGCCGGGAAGGGCATGTTCTTCGCGGACGAGCACGCCGTCCATGTCGGTGAGCCAGCACTTCGGTGTCGAGCGCACGGGTCCACCCTAGGCTGGCCGCCACGGATGGGACGTCGATACGACGCGCCACCACGGCCGATTTGACCGACATCCGACAGTTGATCGCCGACGCCTACACGAAATACATCGAGCGCATCGGCCGGCCTCCGGCTCCGATGACCGCTGACTACGCCGCGGCACTCGAGCATTCCCGGGTGTGGGTAGTCGAAAGCGGCCAAGCCATCGTCGGCGCGCGTGTGACGGAGGACCGCGGCGACCACCTACTGGTGGAGACGATCGCGGTCGCGCCCGGCGCCCAGGGCAGCGGCCATGGTCGGCGGCTGCTTGACCGCGCCGAGCGCGACGCGGCCGAATTCGGATTCTCCGAGGTGCGGTTGTACACCAACGAAGCGATGACGGAGAACCTGTCCTTCTATCCCCGACACGGCGGCCGCGCAGTGCAGGACGGTTTCCGGCGCGTCTATTTCTCAAAGACAGTGCGCCAGGACGACGTCGGCGACCCGCGCGACGGGGACCGTCGTGACCACCTCCAGGGTGGCGGCCTCCCTCAGTAGCGGTTCAACCGTGTCGAGGTAGTCGAGCGTCTCGGCGACCTCCGCCGGATCCTTGCCGTACGGATTGGTGGTTCGCGTCCTCAACCGCTCGACGAGCACCTCGGCCGGGGCGCTGAGCAACACGATGTGGTCGAAAAGCGGATAGAACACAACCTGATTGCGCGTCGTGCCCTGTACGAACAACGGGCCGTCTTCGGCCAGCAGAGCGGCGATACGGTCCTCCCGCCACAGCCGCTCACCGTCGACGGTTTCGTGGAAGTCGCCGTAGTCGGTGTCGACGGTGCGATAGCCACGCCGCGCGAGCTCCTGCAGCAACGACGACTTGCCGACACCCGACATCCCGGTGATCAGTACCCGCGCCACATTGTCATTGTTGCGGGTCGTGACTCGATCCCGGCAAGTCGAGCGGCTCAGTGGTCGCCGGATCTGCGGCGCCGGCGCCGGCCGGAACCGGCGTTCTGGGTTGCGGTTTCAGGAACTGATAGTCGCCGCGGGGGTAGACGACTTGCGGCCACCAGAACCACCGGCCCAACAGCGTCGCGATCGACGGCATCAGCAGGGAGCGCACGATCAGCGTGTCCACCAATAGCCCGATAGCGATCGTGGAACCCATCTGGGCCAGCACGATCAGTTTGCTGCCCATCATCGACGCCATGGTGGCCGCGAATACCAGACCGGCGGAAGTCACCACGCCGCCCGTACCGGCCATGGAGCGAATGATGCCGGTCTTCAATCCGGCGTGGATCTCGTCCCTGAACCGGGAGACCAGCAGCAGGTTGTAGTCCGATCCCACCGCCAACAGGATGATGACGGACATCAACATGACGAGCCAGTGCACTTGGATGCCGAACAGGTCCTGCCAGAGCAGCACCGAGATGCCAAAGGATGCGGCGATCGAGCTGGCCGCCGTGGCGACGATGACCAGTGCTGCCACCGCGCTTCGGGTCAGGATCAGCATGATCATGAAGATCAGCGTCAGGGCCGACACCACGGCGATCAACAGGTCGTACTTCGCGCCGTCAGCCATGTCCTTGTAGGTTGCCGCGGTTCCACCGAGGAACACCTTGGCATCCGAGAGGGAGGACATCTTCAAGCCGTCCTGCGCGGCCTTTCTTTCCGCGTTGACCCGTGCGATGCCCTCGGTTGTCGCGGGATCGGTCTCGTGGGTGATGAACATGCGGGCGGACTTGCCGTCCGGTGACAGGAACATCGTCAGACCGCGCTTGAAGTCGGGGTTCTGAAACGCCTCCGGGGGCAGGTAGAACAGGTCGTTGTTCTTGGCCTGGTCGAAGCTCTGCCCCATCGCCAGGGCGGTGTCGTTGGTGGCCTGCTGCTGGTCGTACAGGGCCTTCTGCGAGTTGTACGTCGCTTGCGACAGGTCCCTGCTGATCTTCATCGACGCGATCGTCTGTGGAAGGAGTGCGGTCAACTGCGGAGCGATGTCCGCCAGCTTGTCGGTGTTGACCTGCACCGCTCCCGTCTTGTCGGTCACTTGGTCTATCCCATCGAGGGCATCGAACAGGGACTTCGTTGCGGCGCACAAGGGGATGTCGAAGCAATGCGGTTCCCAGTAGAAGTAGTTGCGCAAGGGCCGGAACTGGTCATCGAAGTTCGCGATGTTGTCTCGTAGTTCTTCGGTGGTTTCGAGTAGGGCCTGCGACTTGGCCGCCGAGTCCTGTGTGAGCCTGGTTTGCTCGAGGGAGAGTTGGTACTGCTTCTCCAAGATGGAGATCGAGACGTTCGTCGCATCGATCGTTTTGAGCTGGTTGGCCAATTGATCCCGCTGGAACGGCAGGTTCATGTTGCTGGTCTGCCCCTGGATACTCGTCTGGAACGGTATCGAGCTGTGCTGAATCGGAATACCCAATGGCGTGGTGATGTTCTGCACCATCGCGATGCCCTCGGTGTGTAGGACGTTTCTGGCGACGGTGTTCAGAACCAGCATGTCGCCGGGATTGCGCATGTCGTGGTCGGCCTCGATCATCAGGATGTCGGGATTCATCCGGGCCTGTGTGAAATGCCGGTCGGCGGCGGCGAAGCCGATGTTGACCGGGGCGTTAGCCGGCAGATAGTAGCGGTCGTTGTAGGCCGGCTTGTATCCCGGAACAACCACAATGCCGATCAGCACCACGAACAAACTTGCCACCAGAATGGGTGCGGGCCAACGGACCACGGCGGTACCGACCCGTCGCCAAAACCGGCCCCGGGCAGGCCGTTTGGCTTCGAACAGCCCGATACGGCTGCCGAGGAAGAGGACGGCCGGTCCCAGCGTGACCGCGGACGCCACGACCACGACCATGCCGATCGCGACGGGGGCGCCCATGGTGCTGAAGTAGGGCAGCCGCGCGAAACTGAGGCAGTACGTTGCTCCGGCGATCGTCAGGCCCGAACCCACGATGACGGGAGCGACGGACCGAAAAGTGGTGTAGTAGGCCGTATCCCGGTCCAGCCCGGCGCCGCGTGCTTCGCGATATCGGCCGAAGATGAAGATCCCGTAGTCGGTGGCGGCTGCGATCGCCAGCATCGTCAGGATGTTGCCCGCGAAAGTCGTCAGCCCGAACACGTCATTGCTGGCAAGGACCGAGATCACACCGCGTGCCGTCAGCAATCCGATGCCGGTCAGGAAGAGCTGGACCAACGTCGTCCTGATCGAGCGATAGACGACCAGCAGCATGCCCGCGATCGCAACGAGGGTAAACA
The DNA here is from genome assembly GCA_032162325.1 of Mycobacterium sp. Lineage (GTDB taxonomy): Bacteria > Actinomycetota > Actinomycetes > Mycobacteriales > Mycobacteriaceae > Mycobacterium. The sequence continues at coordinate 4,698 of JAVRPG010000474.1, forward strand.
GGGTGATTTCAGCCAGACTGGCGTTGCCGATGACATGCAAATCGTCGGTGAGCGCAGCCGGGCCTGCGACGTAAGCCTGCACCCCCGGCGGGGCCTTCGTGTCCTCGATGACCTTGCGGACGGCCTCCACGCCCTCGTTGGCCAAAGTCTGGCCCTGTTCGCCGGCGAGGTTCAGCATCACATAGGAGGCCTTACCGTCCGAGCTCTGTGCGCCGGCCGCCGTTAACGTATCCCCCCAGAAGTCCTGGATGTGCTGGATGTGCTTCGGGTCCTGCTGCAGCTTGTGGATGATTTCGTCGTAGTAGCGGTGAGCGTCCGGGCCGAGGGCCTGCTGGCCCTCCACGACGATCATCACCGTGCTGTTGGAATCGAATTCCTTGAAGTTGGCGCCCATCCGCTTCATCGCCACCATCGACGGTGCGTCCTCGGGAGCCATCGGAGCCGCATGGGCTTCGCCGACTACCTCGAGTTGCGGGGCGATCACGTTCACGACGACGGCGACCGCGATCCAGAACAGGATGATCGGCACCGCCAGAATGCGGAGGCTGTGAGCTATGACGGGCCTTTTGTCATGCCTGGTAGCGGTAGCGGTCATGCGGACTTCACCAGGCAGTACGTCTGGGCGTTGACCCCATCGGCTGATTGCTCCTCACGAACAATTCCGTTCACGGTGACACGGCACCCAATCTCGTCGCTGTCGGCCTGCACCATGAGACTGGCGCTGACCGCCGGCAACGTCGTCGATAACGTGGTCGACCACGGCAGCGGCACGGTGATCAGATGCACGTTCGCATCCGGGTCGAAATAACTGATCTGGGCGATGGTCCCTGGCGGGCCCCACACGTCATAGACCAGGATCTTCGGGTTGAACTGGACGATCTCGATACCCGCACCGGCGTTGGCATTGAGGTCCTGGGAAGCGAACATCTTGTGCAAACGCGAAACCACCAGACCCGAGACAGCTAACACAACCACCAGAACCAAGGGGATCCACACCTTCTTCAGCCCGCGACCCACCGGAATAGACCTCACCCGACTACCTTCCGCTGATCGACCGGTCGTGTCTCGACTTTCCCTGCCCCGGCCGGATGCGCCGCACCACTGCCTGGCGAGCAGTCGGCATTCGCGACAAGCCGACGGAGGACCGGAAGCGCGACCCGCGCAGAAAGCCACAACGCGCATTCCTCGTCCGACGTCAGCGTTGTCAATAACGCCGTCAGGCGTTCCCGACGAACTCGCTTCCGGTCGTCGAGCAGCGCTTGGCCGTGCCCGGTGATGCCGATGAGGGCAGCGCGCCCATCGTCGGGGTCGGCGAGCCTGGTCACCAGGCCCGCCCGCTCCAGCCTCTGGATCAGCTGAGTCATCGACGGCTGGCTGACCCCTTCCCTGGCGGCCAGCGCCGTAAGCCGAATGGGCCCTTCACGGCCCACCCTGTTCATCGCAAACGCAGCGGACGCGCTCAAATCGGCGCGGTCACTCAGAAACCGCGCGGTCAGGTCCAATGCCTCATCGAGAAGTTCGCCGACGCATTCGCCGGCTTCTTCATCAGTCGGCCGGTTTCCCACCAGGTATCTATATCATCCGGCCTATATAGTGGCAATCTGAGCCGGGGGCTTTCGCACAACACAACAGGCATTTCACAGGGACGCCTTGTCACGCCACAGTCCCCGGGCGGCATGCGCGCGTCGTGCGCACCAGCCTGTAGTCAGCGCCACGACGCCCCAACTTGCCTTCCCGCTCGACCACCGTGAGTACACCCGTATAAGCCTGGCGCAAGAGCGGTTGCTGCACGGCCAATCCTGCCGCCGTGCCCGCATCACGCAGCGTCTCGACCGGCGGTTAGGAAGCGCGTCCTCGATTGAGCCGGCAGTTTGAGAATCTCAAAATGGGGTGGAGAACTATATGCCTTTGGCTATGCATTGCGGCTAGAAGTAGTCGACGCTGAACCACGACCATTCCGATGCCCCGCGGCCTAGTGTCGGAACCATCCGACGAGAGCGAGGTGCACGCCGTGAGTGATCGCCCGGTTCGAGCGAGAAGGCCTTCGAAGGTGACCAAGAAAACCGCCGCCAAGAAGGCCACCAGCGGCAGATCAACTCCCGCCAAACGCTCCAAGCGACAGCGACGAAGTCGACCGCACGAATGTGGGGCTGAAATCCGGCTGAGCTAGGGTCGTCGCCATGGTTCTAGGCGGCGATCCCGGACGCGTGCCATCCGACGTGACGCTGGAGAACTGGCAGTCGGCCGCCCAGCTGCACTGGACCTTCCAGCACATCGCCGACTTCCTTCCGACGGCGGTGATCTCGCGTGGCACGGGGCCGGTCGCCGGCCTGCCACCGGCGCCTGGCGAGCTCTCGGACATCCCGCTGTTCGACCGCACCAACGGCAAGCGGACCACCATCGGCGACGTGATGGCGGCCACCGCCACGGACGGCTGGATCGTCACCCAGCACGGCAAGGTCCTCGAGGAGCACTACTACGGCGGCATGACCGCCGACACCTCACACCTGCTGATGTCGGTGAGTAAGTCGTTGATCGCAATGGTGCTGGGCGCACTGGTGGGTGAGGCCGCCCTGAACGTCAACGCGGAGCTGACGACCTACGTGCCCGTCCTGGCCAACTCGGGGTATGCCGGCGCGACGGTACGCCATCTGCTCGACATGCGTTCGGGCATAGCGTTTTCCGAGGACTACCTCAACCCAATGGCCGAGGTCCGGCTGCTCGAGCAGGCCATCGGCTGGGCGCCGAGAACGGTGCCCGACGTGCCGACCACCATGTACGACTACCTGGTCACGCTGAAACAGAAGTCGCCCCACGGCGGCCCGTTCCAGTACCGGTCCTGCGAGACGGACGTGTTGGGCTGGATATGCGAAGCCGCCAGTGGAATTCGGATGCCCGAGCTGATGTCGCAGCTGCTGTGGGGCAAGCTCGGCGCGGACAACGACGCCACGATCGGCGTCGACTCGGTGGGCACCGGCATGTTCGACGGCGGCATCAACGCCTGCCTGCGCGACCTGGCCCGGTTCGGGTCGCTGTTCCTCAACGGCGGGGTATCGCTGACGGGCGATCGCGTCGTGTCGCTGTCATGGATCGTCGACACGTTCGACGGCGGCGTCGACTCGCGGGCGGAGTTCGCGGCAAGCCCCGACGACAACCGCATGCCCGGCGGGATGTACCGCAATCAGTGCTGGTTCTCGTATCCCGGCAACAATGTGTTGCTGTGCTTGGGGATTCACGGCCAGATGATCTACGTCAACCGCGCCGCCCACGTAGTCGCGGCCAAGCTGTCGAGCTGGCCACTGCCTCAGGACGCGACCAAGCTGTTCCCCACCGTCGCCGCGTTCGACGAGATCGCAGCCAGTTTGTCCTGAGGCGTAGGTTCGGCGTATGCCTGACCGCACCGCCGGCCTCCGCGCTGCCGCAGAGCATGCCGAGGCGTTTCTCGCGACGCTCGATGAGCGGCCCGTGGCCGCCCGCGCCGATGCTGCGGCCGTACGCAGTTCCCTCGGGGGGCCGCTGCCCGAGCGTGGTGAGGACCCTGCCACGGTGATCGAGGCGCTGGCCGCCGGCGCCGAACCGGGCCTCGTCGCGACTGCCGGCCCCCGCCACTTCGGCTTCGTCATCGGCGGGGCGCTGCCCGCCGCACTCGCCTCCGACTGGCTGGTGTCGGCGTGGGACCAAAACGCCGCCTTCCACTCCCTCTCACCCGCCGCGGCCGCCATCGAGGAGATCACCTCGGCCTGGACGCTCGAGTTGCTCGGATTGCCTGACACGGCGAGCATCGGCTTCGTCACCGGCGGCCAAGGCGCCAACACAACGTCTCTGGCGGCGGCGCGTCATGCAGTCTTAGCCGGTGCGGGCTGGGATGTGGAGCGCGACGGGCTGATTGGCGCGCCTGCGGTCCGCATCCTGTGTGGCGAGCAGGCCCACGCCACGATCTACACGTCGCTGCGGCTACTCGGCCTTGGGTCGGACACGGCGATCCGGATATCCGCCGACGGCCAGGGCCGGATGGACCCCGACGCCCTCGCAAAAACGTTGGCCGCCAACGACGGACCGACCATCGTGTGTGCACAGGCCGGAAACGTGGCCACTGGTGCGTTCGACGCGTTCGGGCCGATCGCCGACGCGTGCGCGAAACACCAAGCCTGGTTGCACGTCGACGGGGCGTTCGGGCTGTGGGCCGCCGCCGCACCGGCCACCCGGCACCTCACCGCCGGGGTCGAGCGGGCCGACTCGTGGGCGGTCGACGCCCACAAGTGGCTCAACGTGCCCTACGACGGTGCGATGGCCATCGTCGCCGACGCGGACGCTCACCTGGCCGCGATGACCTTGGCCGGTCCGTATCTAGTGGCCGATCCGGGGCAGCGCGACAACACGAACTACGTGCCGGAGAGTTCGCGCCGAGCCCGTGCGGTCCCCGTTTACGCCGCGATCCGCTCACTCGGCCGCGCGGGGATCACCGAGATGATCGAACGCAACTGTGCGCAGGCGCGTCGAATGGCCAAGCAGCTGGCCGACATTCCCGGCGCGCAGGTGCTCAACGACGTCGTCCTCAACCAGGTGCTGGTCCGCCTGCCCGGCGGCGACGACGCCAACCGCGCCGCCGTCGCCGCGATCCAGCGTGACGGCACGTGCTGGCTGGGCGGAACCACCTGGAACGGTGAGTACGTCGTGCGGGTGTCGATGTCGAATTGGGCGACGACAGACGAGGACGTCGATCGCTCCGCCGCCGCAATCGCCGCCGCGGTCACGGAACCGGCGTGAACTCCAGGTGCAGGTCGGTGAGCCCACGCAGCTGCCACGTGGGTTCGTAGGTGTAGCGGCGCGCGTCGGGCGCACCGTGCGCAGCCTCCGAGATGGTGATGTCGGCCATCCTGTCGAGGATGCGGTTGAGGGAGATCCGGCCTTCTGCCCGGGCCTGCGGCGCACCGGGACACGAGTGGTTGCCGCGGCCGAATGCCACATGCTCGCGCACGTTCGGGCGGTTCATTCGAAACTCGTTGGGCTCCTCGAACTTCCGCGCATCGCGGTTGCTCGCTCCAGGTAGGAGCATCACGGTTGATCGGCGGGAATCTTGACGTCACCGACGGTGGTCGACGTGCGCGCCATGCGGAAATGGGACTTGACCGGGCTCTCCATCCGCAGCGTCTCCTCGAGGAATCCCGGAATGAGATCTCGGTCCTCACGCAGCATCTTCTGGATATCGGGTCGTTCGGCGATCACCCGCAGCGCGGCGCTGAGCAACTTGGTGGTCGTTTCCTGCCCTGCCGCGAACAGGAAGGTGGCAAGCCGGACGACGTCGATCACCTCGGGAGTCGATCCGTCCGGGTACTTCGCTTCGGCCAGCTCGGTGAGCACATCGCTCCGAGGCTCGCGCCGCCGACCGGTGATGAATGCGTCGAACTTCTCGTTCATCCACTCCAGCGGATTGTGCGCTTGGGTCAGGCCGACATCCTCGACGCCGCCCACCACCTGGCCTTCGTACACGGCTCTGGACTCTTCGTGGACCCCGGTGGGGATTCCGAGCAGATCCGCGATGACCAGACCGCTGAACGGCCTCGCGTAATCCTCCATGAACTCGCACTTACCGCGCTCCACGAATGCATCGAGCTGCTGATCGGCAAGCCGCCACATGAATTCTTCGTTCTCGCTCAGCCGCTTGGGCGTAACAGATTGTTGACCAAAGTCGGCCGGCCGTGCAGGCTACATCGCCGTGGGGCTCGCTCGACCAGTGCCTATTCGGGCAGCCGCAGCTCGGGCTTTTCCACCTCTTCGATGTTCACGTCCTTGAACGTGATCACCCGCACCTGCTTGACGAACCGGGCCGGCCGGTACATGTCCCACACCCAGGCGTCAGCCAGCCGCAGCTCGAAGTAGACCTCGCCCTCGGAGTTGCGCGGCACCAGCTCCACGCTGTTGGCCAGGTAAAACCGTCGCTCGGTCTCCACGACATAGCTGAACTGCCCGACGATGTCCTTGTATTCGCGGTAGAGCGAGAGCTCCATCTCGGTTTCGTACTTCTCGAGATCTTCGGCACTCATCGGCTCAGCTGTCCTTCATATAGATCTGGTCCCATCTTCCCCTACCCCAGTTGGCTCTGCTGCTCGGGCTCGGTGTCCAGAGCGTCCTCCGGCACGAGTTCGCCCTCGACCGCCACCAACCGGCGGACGTTGATGAACGAGTACCGGTGCTGGCTGCACGGGCCGAGCTCGGCCAGGGCCGCGCTGTGAGCCGGGGTGCTGTAGCCCTTGTGCTCGGCGAATCCATAACCCGGATGTTCGGCCTCCATCTTGACCATCAGCCGGTCACGGCTCACCTTGGCCACCACACTGGCCGCCGCGATGCAGGCCGCCGCCGCGTCGCCGCCGACCACCGGCAGCGACGGCATCGGGAGGCCCGGCACCCGGAACCCATCGGAGAGTACATAACCCGGCCGCACCGACAGCCCCGCGACCGCCCGTCGCATGCCTTCGATATTGGCCACGTGCACACCCCGCCGATCCACCTCGACCGACGGGATGAACACCACGTGATAGGCCAGCGCGTAGCGCCGAATCAGCGGAAACAGCCGCTCGCGCTCCTTCTCGTTGAGCTTCTTGGAGTCGTCGAGCGCGGCCAGGCTCTCCAGCCGGTTCGGCCCGAGCACACATGCGGCCACCACCAGCGGACCCGCGCAGGCACCCCGGCCCACCTCATCGACACCCGCCACTGGACCCAGCCCGCCCCGATACAGCGCGGACTCCAGGGTGCGCAGGCCCGAAGATTTCCGGATCACAGTTCGCGGAGGCCATGTCGCCGGCAAATGCAACTCCTACTGAGTCTGCGGGTTCACGCTGCCCACCCCACCCCACCGCGACGGCGGCCAGGCGATGAACCGTGCCTTTCCAATGACATTGTCTATCGGCACCGTCCCCGGTGTCGGGTCCCCCGTGCACATCAGCCCGCGCTGAGCATCGGCCGGGATATTGCCGCAATGCGCGCGCGAATCGGCCGAATGGGTGCGGTTGTCGCCCATCACCCACAGCCGCCGGTCGGGCACCTTCACCGGCCCGAACTCAGGGCCCAGGCAGGGGTAGACCTTTGGATCGGCCATCATCGTCGCCGCATCGAGAAACGGCTGGTTGAGCGGCTTGCCGTCCACCGTGAGGCCTGTGTCGGCGCGGCATTCGACGGTCTGCCCGCCCACCGCGATCACGCGTTTGACCAAGTCGTTCTCGTCGGGTGGGACGAAGCCGACGAACGACAGGGCGTTCTGCACCCAGCGCACAGCGGTGTTCTTCGAGCGGATCGACTTGTAGCCGATGTTCCAGTTGGGCGGGCCCTTGAACACGATCACATCGCCGGGCTGCGGCGAACCGAACCGGTAGGTGAGTTTGTCCACCATGATCCGGTCGCCCGTGCACCCGCTGCAGCCGTGCAACGTGGGCTCCATCGACTCGGACGGGATCAGGTACGGCCGCGCGACGAACGTCAACATGACGTAGTAAAGGACCACCGCAATGGTGATCAGGATCGCCGCTTCCCGCACCGCGCCGCGCTTCTTGGGTTCGTCGACTTTCGCGTCTGCGGCCACCGCGTCCGCGGGCTCGGGCGTCTGCTCGGTGGAGTCGTCGCTGGGGTCCGTGGGTTCGGTCACCGCATCAGAGTAGCCAGCACGATGCCTACCGCCGCCCCGCTCACTTTCCAAGGGTCAGGCCTCGTCGGCCGGCGAAGTCAGCGCTTCTCCTTGATCTTCGCCTTCTTGCCACGCAACTCACGCAGGTAGTACAGCTTCGCTCGGCGCACGTCACCGCGGGTGACGACGTCGATGTGGTCGATGTTCGGCGAATGCACCGGGAAGGTCCGCTCGACGCCAACGCCGTAGCTTTCCTTGCGCACGGTGAAGGTCTCGCGGACCCCGCCGCCCTGCCGGCGAAGGACGACACCCTTGAAGAGCTGGATGCGTTCCTTGGAGCCCTCGATGACCTTGACATGCACATTGATGGTGTCGCCGGGGCCGAAGTCCGGGATGTCGTCGCGCAGCGACGGCTGATCGATGAAATCCAGCGTGTTCATCGGTGACACTTCCTTGCTGTTGGCGGCTGCTGGCAGTGGGTCGCGGTGACGTGTCGCCGAGCCGATCTATCGGGTGTATATGGGTGTCTCGCAGCGGGCGGGATCCGGCCCACGCGGACAACTGCTCAATTGTGCCAGATGGGCCCCAATCCAGAGAAATCGCTGCCTGACGAAGCCCGAAACGCGCAGGAGCCCGAAGCACGCGATGCCGGCACCCAACCGCTAGTCTGAAGCCACCTGGCAGGGGCGGTGCGGCAAGCCTGATTCCGGATCGGCAATACATGAGGGAGGGTCATGCGACGGCGGCCGTCGAAGTTGGTCACGGCAACCGCAGCCGGCATCATTGCGGTTCCCATTGTCGCCGGTTGTGAAGCCAAGGTGTACGGCACGCCCCCGGAGCCCACGGGCCCGCAGCTGACCGTCATCGCCCCGATGGGCACCAAGGCACCGCTGCCGGAATCCCCGCCCGACGTGCCCTCGGCGGCCTTCGACGGCCTGATCAGCCGGGAGCAGCAGGCCACCGCCGAGGCGGCGAAGGACGGAGCGAACATCTCGGCGGTCGTGCTGGACCGCAACACCGATCAGGTCATCTCCAACGGCAACGGAGCCCCGACACCAATCGCCTCGGTGGCCAAGCTGTTTATCGCCGACGACCTGCTGCTGCAAGAAGCGAAGGGACAGACCCAGCTCTCCCCTGAGGACCGCAAGGCTTTCGACGCGATGCTGCGGTCCTCCGACGATGGTGTGGCCGAGAATTTCTGGAACCGCAGCGGTGGCAGCGCCATCATCACCCGGGTGGCGGCCCGGTACGGGCTGGGTTCGACGACACCGCCGTACGACGGGCACTGGTGGAACACCATGAGCACCAGCGCCGACCTGGTGCGCTACTACGACATGCTGCTGGACGGCAGTGGCGGGCTGCCGCCCGAGCGGGCCAGCATCATCCTGTCCAACCTGGCGCAGTCCACGCCGATGGCGATCGACGGTACCCAGCCCGGGGGCGTATACCCACAGCGGTTCGGCATCCCCGACGGCCTGTCCGGCGAACCGGTCGCGGTCAAGCAGGGCTGGATGTGCTGCTGGAACGGCGGGAATTGGATGCACATGTCCACCGGCGTGATCGGCGCCGACCGCCGTTATGTGATGGCGATCGGCGCGATGCAGCCCACCGACGACGTCACCGCCCGCAACACCCTCACCCAGGCCGTCAAGCCGATGGTCCCGGGCGGCCGGATCTAGTCGAGCAAGTCGGGGCGACGCTCGCGGGTGCGGTGCAGCCCCTGTTCACGCCGCCACGCCGCGATCCTGGCGTGGTCACCCGAGAGCAGCACCTCGGGCACGTCGAGTCCTCGCCAGCTCGGCGGGCGGGTGTAGCTGGGCCCCTCCAACAAGCCGTTGGAATGTGAATCGTCTTGGTGTGACGCGGGATTGCCGAGCACATCGGGCAGCAAGCGGACGGTCGCCTCGATCATCACCAGCGTGGCCGATTCACCCCCCGGCAGTACGTAGTCGCCGATCGAGACTTCTTCGACCCGCATCCGGCGGGCCGCGTCGTCGACGACGCGTTGATCGATGCCCTCGTAGCGCCCGCATGCGAACACCAAGTGCTTCTCGGCGCTCCAGCGCTGCGCGTCGGCCTGATCGAACAGCCGACCCGCCGGGGTGGGGACGATCAGGAGCGTTTCGTCCGAACAGATTTCGTCGAGCGCTTCACCCCACACCGTCGCCTTCATCACCATGCCGGGGCCGCCACCATACGGCGAGTCGTCGACAGACCGGTGCACGTCGTGGGTCCACCGACGCAGATCGTGCACCGCGAGCGAAACGATGCCCGCGTCAATCGCCTTGCCCGGCAAGGCCTGTCGCAGCGGGTCCAAGTAGTCCGGGAAGATCGTGACCACGTCGATACGCATGGTTCAGTCGAGCTCCAGAAGACCCTCGGGCGGGTCGATTTCAATGATCTGATCCGCCAGCGACACCGACGTCACGATGGCGCTGACGAAGGGCACCAGCACCTCGCCTTCGTCTGTACGCACCGAGAGCAATTCGCCTGCCGCGGTGTGCAGCACCTCGGCGACGGTGCCCACCTGTGCGCCCGCGGTCGTACGCACCTGCAGCCCTTCGAGCTGATGGTCGTAGTACTCATCGGGCTCCTCGATGGGCGGCAGATCCGCGGAGTCGACGACGAACAGGGTGCCCTTCAACGACTCGGCGGCGTTGCGGTCGGCCACCCCGTCGAGCCGCACGAGCAGACGACCGCTGTGCTGGCGCGCGGAGTCAACCACGTAGCGGCCTTCGGGTCCGCGTTTGGCTTGGCCGCGCAAGATCGTGCCCGGCGCAAAACGCGCATCGGGGTCGTCGGTGCGGATCTCGACGACGACCTCGCCGGTGACGCCGTGAGCTTTGACGACCCGCCCGACTACGAGGTCCATGTGCCGACCGCTACTGGTCGGTGTCCACCACGTCGACGCGTATGCCCCGGCCACCGATGCCGGCGACCAGCGTGCGCAGCGCGGTTGCGGTGCGACCACCCCGGCCGATGACCTTGCCGAGGTCGTCGGGGTGCACATGCACCTCGACGGTGCGGCCGCGGCGGTTGGTCACCAGGTCGACCCGGACATCGTCGGGGTTGTCCACGATCCCGCGGACCAGGTGCTCGACGGCGTCGACGACGACAGAGCTCACGACCGCGCTCAGCTCTCGGTGGATTCGGCCGACTCGGCGGCCTCGGGGGCGTCGGTGGCTTCGGCGGTCTCAGCCGGCGCCTCAGCAGCCTCGGCGACAGCCTCAGCCGGCGCCGCGGTGGCAACCTCAGCCGGCGCCTCGGCCTCGGCCTTGTCGGCAGCCTTCTTCGCGGGCGCCTTCTTCTTCCTGGGCGCGGTGGCCTCGCCAGTGGGGGCACCGTCGGCGGCAGCCAGCGCAGCATTGAACAGGTCCAACTTGCTGGGCCTGGGCTCCTTGACCTTCAGCGTGCCCTCGGCACCGGGCAGGCCCTTGAACTTCTGCCAATCACCCGTGATCTTCAGCAGGGCAAGGACGGCTTCGGTGGGCTGGGCGCCAACGCCGAGCCAGTACTGTGCCCGCTCCGAGTCGACCTCGATGAAGCTGGGGTCTTCCTTCGGATGGTAGCGGCCGATGACCTCGATCGACCGGCCGTCTCGGCGAGTGCGCGCGTCGGCGACGGCGATGCGGTACTGGGGATTGCGGATTTTGCCAAGCCGGGTGAGCTTGATCTTGACAGCCATGGTTAAGCGACTTCTCCTATGATCTGCCACGCTGCAATTCAGCGATCTCAGGCGGGATGCCTGGATCCGGTTTTGCCTTACGTGTGTGACCGCCGCGCAGCCGTAGTCGCGTGGCAGACAGCCGCCCATTGTGCCAGAACAGGCGCTACCGGTGAAAATCGCGATCCTGCGCTCGCCGCAGACCTTTACAACTTTGACAGAGAGTGTCACGCTCACGAAATGGACGACGCCGCTACCCTGCTGGAGATCGAGGCGATCAAGCAGTTGAAGGCCCGGTACTGCCGATACCTGGACACCAAGGACTGGGCGGCGTGGCGCGGGATCTTCGCCGACGACTTCCTCAGCGACACCTCGCAGGCGGGCGGCAAGGTGATTCGCGGCGCCGATGACTTCGTCGCCTTCACCCGCAAGAGCCTCGGCGACCGCGCCACCGCGCACCAGGTGCACGCACCGGAGATCGAACTGACGTCGGCGACGTCGGCGCGTGGCACTTGGGCGCTCGAAGATGTGGTTCGGTTGGCGCCAGGGGTAAACCTGCGCGGCTACGGCCACTATCACGAAACCTACGAGAAGATCGACGGGCAGTGGCGCATCACGAGCTCCAAGCTGACCCGGCTCCGGGAGGACATCTTCAACGTCTTCTTCTCGCTGTATGTCTCTGACCGGATCAAGAAGGCGATCGGGTGGGCCGCGCGTCGGCTGGTGCGGTGAGCATCATGATGGATGCATGACGTCACTGCGCGAGCGGTTGTTGTCCACGGCGGCCGGGCAGCTCGGCCGCCCACACACGGGATCTTGACTCCTTTCGTCGCACGAGTGCTGAACCGGGGAAATGAGCGAGCGATCGCGGCCGCCGTTGACTCCGCGGAGATTCCGCGCGGCGCGCTAGCCGCGGACATCGGTTTCGGCGGCGGTGTTGGACTGCAACTGCTGTTGGACCGCGTCGGCCACGACGGCGTCGTGTATGGCATCGAAATCGCCGACGACATGCTGCGCCGCGCCCGGTCGCGATTCGGCCGCGACGTCCGGTCCGGTCGGTTGCGACTTTCGTCTGGCTCGCTGACCGCGCTTCCGTTGGACGACAAGTCGGTCGACGCGCTCATCACCATCAACACCGTCTATTTCATCTCCGAACTCGATGCGGCCTGCGCCGAACTCGCGCGGGTGCTGCGTCCGGGGGGACGTGCGGTGTTGGGGATCGGCGATCCGGACGTGATGGCGCGGCTGCCCTTTACATCACACGGTTTACCATTCGCCCCGTCGGCGAAATCGCTGCGGCACTGCAGAATTCGGGCCTGCAGGTCGAGCAGCGCCGGATCGACGAGAAGCCGATGCCGCGTTACCTTTTCATCGGCCGGCGTGACTGACGGCGCTACAGCAGCTTGTCGAAGCACTTCTCCTCGACGCGCCGACTCATCCGCCATCCATCGGGCGTGCGGACGAACTCGTCGACGTACCAGATTCCGACGAACAGGATCTGCTTCTTCTCCTCGTTGAACACCATCGGGTTGAAGCAGATCGTCCGCGACGTCGCGGTGTCGCCGTCGATGCGCACGTCGAAGTTGCCCAGCATGTGGTAGTACGCGGGGAAGTTCGGCAACACCTCCGCCAGCCATGCCTTGACCTCCGGATAGCGGCCGTCGATTCCGCCGGTGACCCGATAGTCGATGTACGCGTCCGGCGTGAACACCTTGTCCAGGTCGTCGAACTGTTTGCGATCGATGGCCGCCGAGTAGTCGACCATCAACTGCTGAATCTCGAACCGATCCGAAATCTCCGCCAGGCTCAACATGCGGTTGATTCAACACCGCTCCAGACCGCATTCAGGCGCGAGGGTTCGGCTGGTCGTTCCATGGGGAGATTCGTCGCGGTGATCGCCGCTTGCCTGAGTCTGGTCCTTTCGTCTGTAGCGCCCGTCGCTTCGGCCGAGCCGGACATCCAACCCGTCGGCAGCGTGCCGATCCCTGAAGGCCCCGCGCCCGCGTGGATTGTCGCCGACATGGACACCGGCCAGGTGCTGGCCGGCCGCGACATGGATATCGCGCATCCGCCTGCGAGCACAATCAAGACGCTGCTGGCGCTCACCGCGCTCGAGGAGCTGCCCAGCCTGGATGTGACCGTCGTCGGTACCGAGGCCGACACACATGTCGAGTGCAGCTGCGCGGGTATCAAACCTGGGCGAACGTACACGGCGCGCCAGCTGCTTGATGCAGTGCTACTGATGTCGGGCAACGACGCGGCCAATGCGCTCGCCGACGTGATCGGCGGCTACGACACCGCGGTGGCGAAGATGAACGCAAAAGCGGTGTCAATCGGCGCGATGAACACGCACGCGTCAACGCCGTCGGGGCTGGACGGGCCGGGCGGCTCGGGTTTCACCACTCCCCGGGACCTGGCCATCATCTTCCGCGCCGCGATGGCCAATCCAATGTTCGCTCAGATCACGTCGCAACCGGTGGCTATGTTCCCCACCGACACGGGCGAGAAGCCGCTGGTAAATGAGGATGAGTTGCTGCACCGCTACCCTGGCACCATCGGCGGCAAGACCGGATTCACCGATGCGGCCAAAAAGACGTTCGTCGCCGCCGCCGACCGAGGCGGACGTCGACTGGTGATTGCGATGATGTACGGGCTGATCAAAGAGGGCGGCCCGACGTACTGGGATCAGGCCGCCGGGCTGTTGGACTGGGGCTTCGCTCAGGACCCGAGGGTCAGCATCGGCTCACTCTAAGTTGCTGAATCGCAACGCATCCGAGACCTCACCGGCGAACGCGCTGAGTACGCTCGGCGCCCGTGCGAAAGTTCTTGGCCGCGTTGACCATCACGCTGTCGGCGGCCGTGCTGGTTGCTCCCCCGGTATGGGGCGAGCCCGGCATCGAACCCGCGGGCGCGGTGGGGATCCCGGAGGGCCCAGCACAGGCATGGCTGCTGGCCGACCTGGATAACGGTCGAATTCTGGCTTCCCGCAACCCATATGAGCCGCATGCACCGGCCAGCACCATCAAGGCGCTGCTCGCGACCGTCGTACTGGATCAGCTGCCGCTCAACGCGGTGATCGTCGCGAGCCCGGCGAACACCGACGTCGAGTGCTCGTGCGCCGGGGTCAAGGCGGGCCGCGCCTACACGGTGCGTCAGCTGCTCGACGGGCTGATGCTGGTGTCGGGTAACGATGCCGCCAACACGCTGGCCGACGGACTAGTCGCGTCCGATTTCACGTGCCGTTGGCGCTTCGGCGGTCGGCGTCGGTGACTTCTATGGTGAAGGCGTGGATCTGCTGGATCGGTTGAAGCTCGATTTTCCGGTAGCGCAAAGCCTGGATCGGCAACATGGCACCTCCCGCGTTGACCGCCGCCGTCGCCCGCGCCGGCGGGGCTGACAGCGTGGAAAACGGCGCTCCACTTCGGTGGGCTGGATAGCCTCGGCAGGGCGCGTAGCGGAATGTTACGACGGATCTTGTTGAGTCTGCCCGCCAATCGGATGTGCTGGCGCGCAACCGGATCCAACTAGAGAAAGTAAATCCTATGAGCCTCCAGGGCGCGAACAGCGGCATCGGGCTGGTCAGCGACAGACTGGTGCTACGCGAGTTCCCACACCGGCCCGGCGTGGCGCGCTTCCTGGAACGCGCCGCGACCGGCCGCTGACGCCGGCGGGGCCAACTAGCCCGCCGGGGGAGGGCGTAGCGCCTTACTCACTAGTGTTGGCGCTCCCACTGGAAGCCGGCGACGTCGTATTGGCTCACGGCGTGGTCGGGGTTGCCCTTGTTCGGATTTAATTCGCTTCCGGCGTAA
>JAVRPG010000475.1:0-18800 GCA_032162325.1 Mycobacterium sp.
TGCGATCCGCGACGCCTCGGGCAGCTCGTATGCCTTGGCGCGGTACACACGGCCCTGTGTGGTGAAGAACAGGATCCAGTCGTGCGTCGAGCACACGAAGAAGTGGTTGACGATGTCGTCCTGCTTGAGGCCGGCGCCCTGCACCCCCTTGCCGCCGCGCTTCTGGCTGCGGTACAGATCGGTCTTGGTCCGCTTGGCGTAACCCGTCTCGGTGATCGTGACGACGACGTCCTCGCGTGCGATCAGATCCTCGTCGGAGACCTCACCATCGGCCGCGACGATGCGGCTGCGACGGTCATCCCCGTGCTTGTCGACGATCTCCTTGAGCTCATCGCGCACGATGGCGCGCTGGCGCTCCGGCTTGGCGAGGATGTCTTCCAGGTCGGCGATCTCGGCCTCGATCTTGGCGAGGTCGTCGACGATGCGCTGACGTTCCAGGGCGGCCAGCCGGCGCAACTGCATGTCGAGGATCGCCTGGGCCTGGATTTCGTCGATGTCGAGCAGCTCGATCAGGCCGGCCTTCGCGACATCAACCGTCTCCGACGCCCGGATGAGCGCGATGACCTCATCGAGCGCGTCAAGCGCCTTGACCAGACCGCGCAGGATGTGGGCCCGTTCATTGGCCTTGCGCAGCCGGTAGGTAGTGCGCCGCACGATGACGTCCAGTTGGTGCTCGACGTAGTAGCGGATCATCTGGTCGAGCCGCAGCGTGCGCGGTACACCGTCGACGATCGACAGCATGTTGGCGCCGAAGCTGGTCTGCAGCTGGGTGTGCTTGTAGAGGTTGTTCAGCACCACCTTGGCGACCGCGTCGCGCTTGAGCTCGACCACGATGCGGATGCCGACACGGTCGCTGCCCTGGTCCTCGATGTTGGAGATGCCGGCCAGCTTGCCGTCGCGGACCTGCTCAGCGATCGATGTGATGAAGTTGTCGTGGTTGACCTGATATGGCAGCTCGGTGATGACGATCCCGGTGCGGCCGCGAGAGTCTTCCTCGATCTCCACCACGCCACGCATCCGGATCGAGCCGCGGCCCGTGGTGTAGGCGTCGTGTATCCCTTGCGAGCCAACGATCAAGCCGGCGGTGGGGACGTCGGGTCCCTTCACGCGCTGGGTGACCGCGGCCAGTGTGGCCTCTTCATCGGCCTCGTGGTTCTCCAGGCACCAGTACACCGCTTCGGCGAGCTCGCGCAGGTTGTGCGGCGGGATGTTGGTGGCCATGCCGACGGCGATGCCGCCAGAACCGTTGGCGAGCAGGTTCGGGAACCGGCTCGGCAGGACGGTGGGCTCCTGCACGCGCCCGTCGTAGTTCGGGATGAAATCGACTGTCTCCTCGTCGATTTCACGCAGCATCTCCATCGCCAGGGGCGTGAGCCGCGCCTCCGTGTTGTGGCTGACGAAGCCGTTGGTGACGAACGCATGGTCTTCGGTGTCGACGCGCAGGCTGTACACCGGCTGCACGCCGGCGTCTGTCACTGACGCCACGCGTGCGTAGTAGAACCGGCCATCGGTCAACTCCGAGGCGACCGTGCGCGCGTCCGCGTCATCGCCATGCATCTGCAGGAAGCGTGCCAAACCCGGTACATCGTCGACTGTGGGGGTTATGTAAGGAGTTACCCGTGTTTCGGATCCATAACCCACACGCTCGGCGGTCAGTACCGCGTAATCGCCCGGTTGGATCTCTTCGATCAGCTTCCACAGAAGTGTCGGGACACCGCCCAGGTCGACGAGGCACAGTAGCGGATGATTCGCCGTACCGGTGACCTCACAGCCCTCGGCTGTACGCACCGCATAGGTCCGATGGTCTCCGGAATGGAACAGTCGGTCGGCGACAACAGGATTGCCGTGCCGATCAAGAACTTTCAGCTCAATGCTGTTGTCCGAGTTCGGCTGTGCATCGGGAACGATGTCGCCTATGCGTACCGCCTCGCCCCCAGGCAGTGCGACCAGCGCATCCTTGGTCAGACAATACCTCATCGCGGCCGGCGGATCGTTGCCCGGTGAGCCGAAGTTGCCCTGTCCGTCGACCAGCGGGTAGCGCAGCGACCACGGCTGGGCCATCCGCACCAACGTGTCGTAGATCGACGCGTCACCGTGCGGGTGGTAATTACCCATCGTCTCGGCCACCGAACGCGCCGACTTCGCGTGGCTGCGATCCGGGCGGAATCCCGAGTCGAACATCGCGTACAGCACCCGGCGGTGCACGGGCTTGAGGCCGTCGCGGACCTCCGGCAACGCGCGGCCGACGATAACGCTCATCGCATAGTCGATGTAGCTGCGCTGCATCTCCTGCTGGATGTCGACCGGCTCGACGCGATCTCCTGCTTCGCCGCCTGGTGGCAACGTGGTATCAGTCATTCAGATATGTCCTAAACTTCGCCGTTAAACATCAAGGAAGCGAACGTCTTTGGCGTTGCGAGTGATGAAGCTGCGGCGCGCCTCGACATCCTCGCCCATCAGGATCGAGAACAGCTCATCCGCGGCCGCCGCATCGTCGAGAGTGATCTGGCGCAGCACGCGGACCGACGGGTCCATCGTGGTCTCCCACAGCTCCTTCGCATCCATCTCGCCCAGACCCTTGTACCGCTGGATGCCGTCTTCGGCGTTGATCTTCCTGCCGGCTGCCCGACCGGTCTCCAGCAGGCCGTCGCGCTCGCGATCGGAGTAGGCGAACTCCGGTTCGCTGCGCTGCCATTTCAGCTTGTACAGCGGCGGCTGCGCCAGGAACACGTGGCCGTTCTCGATCAGCGGTTTCATGAACCGGAACAGCAGCGTCAACAACAGCGTGGAGATGTGCTGGCCGTCGACGTCGGCATCGGCCATCAACACGATCTTGTGGTAGCGCAGCTTCGTGAGGTCGAACTCGTCGTGGATTCCGGTCCCCAGCGCCGTGATGATCGCCTGGACTTCGGTGTTCTTCAGCACCCGGTCGATGCGGGCCTTCTCGACGTTGATGATCTTGCCGCGCAGCGGCAGGATCGCCTGGAACATCGAGTCACGGCCGCTCTTGGCGGAGCCGCCGGCCGAATCGCCCTCAACCACATACAGTTCGGACTTGCGCGGGTCGGTGGACCGGCAGTCGGCCAGCTTGCCGGGCAGGCCGCCGATGTCGGTGGCACTCTTGCGGCGCACCAGCTCGCGGGCCTTGCGCGCCGCGATCCGTGCCTGAGCCGACGAGACGGCCTTGTTCACAACCGTTTTGGCCTCGGCCGGGTTGGCCTCGAACCAATGGCTCAACTGTTCGTTACAGATCTTCTGCACGAACGACTTCACCTCGGTGTTGCCCAGCTTGGTCTTGGTCTGGCCCTCGAACTGAGGCTCGGACACCTTCACTGAAATGACCGCAGCCAGGCCCTCGCGGATGTCGTCTCCCGTGAGGTTGGCGTCCTTCTCCTTGAGCAGCTTCTTGTCCTTGGCGTACTTGTTGACCACGCTGGTCAATGCCGCGCGGAAGCCCTCTTCGTGGGTGCCGCCCTCGTGGGTGTTGATGGTGTTGGCAAACGTGTGCACCGACTCGGAGTAGCCGGCGTTCCACTGCATCGCGACCTCGACCTCGTGGCCTTCGCCCTTGCCGGAGAAGTCGACGATGCTCTGGTGGATCGGCGACTTGGTCCGGTTGATGTGCTTGACGTAGTCGACCAGTCCGCCGGGGTAGTGGAAGGTGCGGTTCTTCACCTTGTGCGGCCCAGCCGCTTCGGCGGCCTTCTCCTCCGCCGACTTCGGCGCCTCGGCCGTATCGCTGACGACCTCGTCGACCACCTGTTCGGCGGTGACCCTCTCATCGGCCAGCGTGATGGTCAGCCCCTTGTTCAGGAATGCCATCTCCTGCAGACGCCGGGCCACGGTCTCGAAGTCGTACGTCGTGGTCTCGAACACCGTCGCGTCGGCCCAGAACCGCACCGTCGAGGCGGTCTTCTTGCTGGCTTCGCCCTGTTTGAGGGTGCCAGGGATCGAGTGGTCGTAGGACTGGAACCACTCGTGGCCGTCGCGGGAGATGTCGACCTCAAGACGTGACGACAGGGCGTTGACGACGGACACGCCCACCCCGTGCAGGCCGCCGCTGACGTTGTATCCGCTGTTCTCGCCGCCGAACTTGCCGCCGGCGTGCAGTTGCGTCATGACGACGTCGACGGTCGGCACGCCAGAGGCGTGCATCGCGACGGGGATGCCGCGGCCGTCGTCACGGACCTCGACACCGCCGTCCTCGAGCAGTCGCACGTCCACCCGGGTGGCGTAGCCGGCCATCGCCTCGTCCACCGCGTTGTCCACGACCTCCCACACGAGGTGGTGCAGACCACGCTCACCGGTGGAGCCGATGTACATGCCCGGACGTTTGCGGACGGCCTCCAGCCCCTCGAGAATCGTGATGGATTGGGCGCCGTACTCCTGTTGTGCTTTCTTCTTCGCAGCAGCCACGGGTGAGAGCTTCTCCTTGGGGATCGCAGCGGCGGCGGTCGTTACCGCCGGCAAGTCATGAAATCATCCTACCGTCAGATGGCGACAGCACCGACACTCAAGCGGCGTTTCTGCACACCTATTCGCGCCGTCTGTGGAATTTCTCGATCCGAGGTGCGTCAAGACGCTTAAGAGGTAGAGTCGCCGCCTTCTCGTGGCTCTCAGCCAACCGCCAGCCGTCGGGTCATCCGTACGTGTCGCGGGGCCCCCGGCCGGCGATGTGATACCGCCCTTTGCGCCACGACGGGGCCACTGGTCCTACGATCTTCAGCGACTTCACCACCCCGTCCCCGACCGCCGCGGCGATCTTGGCTAACAGTTGCGCCTGCACCATCCGCAGCTGCGTGGCCCACGCCGTCGATTCGGCGGATACGGTGAGCACCCCGTCGTTCAGCGACATCGGCATGGCGTGAGCGGCGATCTGCTCCCCGACCACCACCGACCACCGGCCGAATACCGATCCCTCGGCAACCCGCCCGGCCCAGCCGCGGCTGCGCGCAAGGTCGCGCGTTACCGCCCCCAGCGGCTGCGGGTCCCGCGAGTCCGGGCCGGGCCCCGACCAGCGGCGACGGCTGGTGCCGGCCACGCGGCGACGGCCGGGCGAGCTGCGGCCACGGCCTACGTCCTTGCCCTGGGTCCGCGCCGCGCCTCGCGCCTCCTCGAGCGTGCGCCGCACCAGGTCCATGCCTGACAGACCGGCCAAGTGGGCGGGTGGGCCGGTTTCGGTGTCGTCGTCGTCAGTCATCGCCTCAACTCACGCTCGCTCCGGTCATCGCTCGTTCCTCGCTGCGATCCTCACTCGCGATTGTTTCCGGGTGGTCATGGCTGCACCATCGAAACCCGGCCGTTGTCCTCGTCGTGCATCGCGATGTCGATCCGCCGGGCATCCCAGTCGGAGGGAATGTCGTCATGCACTGCGGCGGTCACCAGTACCTGTTCCGCATTTGAAGCGACGTTGGCCAGCGCCTGCCGGCGAGCGTTGTCGAGTTCGGCGAACACATCGTCCAACAACAACACCGGATCTCCGCCGTCGGCCCGCAGTAGCTCGTATGCTGCGAGCCGCAGAGACAACGCCATCGTCCACGATTCCCCATGGCTTGCAAAGCCTTTCGCAACATGATCGCCCAGCCGCAATTCGAGATCGTCGCGGTGCGGGCCCACCAGGTTCACGCCGCGTTCGAGTTCAGCGTCGCGGCGCCTTGCCAGCGCATCCAGCAGCGCGGCCTCGAACAGCTCCGCGCTGTCGTTGCCCGCCGCCGCCTCGTTCTCGATCACGTCGACACCGCTGCGGTACTGGATCGAGGCCGGGCGTGACGACGGCGCCAGCAGTTGGTACGCCTTTTCCACCTCAGGGGCGAGCTGATTGACGAGCTCGACGCGCGCCGCGGTCAGTTGCGCGCCGTGCGCGGCGAGGTGCCCGTCCCATACGTCGAGCGTGTCGAGCACGCTGCGGTCACCGCGGCGGCCAGGGCCTGCGGTCTTCAGCAACGCGGCGCGCTGCCGCAGCACCTTGTCGTAGTCCGCGCGCACCGCGCCGACGCGTGGACGCCGCGTGGTGGCCAGTTCGTCCAGGTAGCGGCGGCGCTCGCTGGGATCACCGCGGACCAGCGCCAGGTCCTCGGGTGCGAAGAGCACAGCGCGCAACACCCCGAGCACTTCACGCGCATTGCGAACGGGGGAGCGGTTCAACCGCGCCTTGTTGGCACGCCCCGCCGTGATCTCGAGGTCGACGGCCAACTCGCGCCCGTCGCTCACCACGATCGTCGACACCACCGCACGCTCGGCGCCCGTGCGGATCAGCGGTGCGTCCGCGGCCACCCGGTGGGATCCGAGTGTCGCCGAATACCACAGGGCCTCGACGAGATTCGTCTTACCGAAACCGTTCGCACCCACGAACACCGTCCGACCGGGGTCCAGATCGAGTTCGATCCGCGCCCACGAGCGGAAATCGGTCAGTGCAAGGTGCCGGACGTACACTCCCACTGCCCCCCGAGTCGCTTCGCTCCTGCCCCGCCGGTCACCCAGACTCGCTATTCCTCTTGACGGCGTGGCCACCGAACTGGTTACGCAGCGCCGACACCGCTTTCATCGTCGGTGAATCGTCCTGTCGGGACGCGAACCGGGCGAACAGGGAAGCCGCGATCACCGGCATCGGGACGCGGTGGTTGATGGCCTCCTCGACCGTCCACCGGCCTTCGCCGGAGTCCTCGGTGTAGCCGGTGATCTCGTCGAAGTTCGGATCTTCCTTGAGCGCCTTGGCCAGCAGCTGCTGCAGCCAGGACCGCACCACCGTGCCGTTCGTCCAGGCCTGGATGACGGCTTGGGTGTCCTTGATCAGATCCTCAGCCGCCAGCAGCTGGTAGCCCTCGGCGTATGCCGTCATCAGCCCGTACTCGATGCCGTTGTGCACCATCTTTGCGTAATGGCCTGCGCCGACCGGGCCTGCGTGGACAAACCCGTCTTCGCGCGGACCGGGTGGGCGCAACGTGTCGAAGATCGGCATCGCGCGTTCGACGTCGGCGTCACTGCCGCCGACCATCAGGCCATAGCCTTCCTTCAAACCCCAGATGCCGCCCGAGACGCCGGCGTCGATAAACGCGGTTCCCTTGTCTCCCAACAGTTTTTCGTGCGGACCATCTTCGGTGTAGCGCGAGTTGCCGCCGTCGATGACCAGGTCGCCCTCGGCGAGTTCCTGCGCAAGCGACGTGATGGTCTCATCGGTGATTGGCCCGGACGGCACCATCACCCACACCACCCGCGGTGCGGTGAGCGCTTCCGCCAGCGCCGCGAGCGTCGGCACGTCCGTGACCTCCGGCCGGGGGTCGTACCCGATCACCTCGTGCCCGCCTGCGCGAAGGCGCTCCCGCATGTTGAAACCCATTTTGCCAAGGCCAACGAGACCCAGTTGCATGTGCGCGCCTCTTTCGTGGCGATAGGGCCGGTCAGCCCGGGAGCCGCACCGGCATCAGCAGATAGACGTAGTCGGTTTGAGCGGCCGGGAAGGGGCCGCTGGCACCGGCGGACCCATCATCCTCACCCGACGGACGCAACACCGCGGGACGGCTGGGTGTCGTGAAGCCAAACGTCACCCGCTCTGAATGCAACGAACCCAAGCCGTCCGTCAGATACGTCGGGTTGAATGCGATCGTCAGCGGGTCACCCGAGAAGTCGACAGGAAGATCCTCTTCGGCCCGGCCGACGTCGTCGGCGCCGGCCGACAGCCGCAACACGTCGTCGGCGAACTCCATCCGCACCTGCGCACCGCGATCCGCCACCAGCGCGACACGTTTGATCGCCTCGGTGAGCTCTGCGACACCGACGGTCGCGATCGCCGTGTGCTCGGCGGGCAACAGCTGACGAAACTTCGGGAACTCGGCATCCAGCAGTCTGGTGGTGCTGCGCTTGCCGTCACTGCGAATACCGAGCAAGCCCTCTTTGCCGACGGCCGACCCGGCGCCCAATGACAGATGCACGTCCGCTCCGTCGGCCCCGGCCTTCGCGGCTTCCGCCAGCGTCTTGGCAGGCACCAGCACCGCGGCCTCGATATCCGCCGATTCCGTCGACCAGGTCAGCTCACGCACAGCAAGCCGGAACCTGTCGGTGGCCGCCAAAACCACCTTCTCGCCGGAAATCTCGACGCGGATGCCGGTCAGCATCGGCAGTGTGTCATCGCGGCCCGCCGCGACGGCGACCTGCCCGATGGCTTCGGCGAACAACTCCGACGAAATGACGCCCGTGTCCTCGGGCAGCGCAGGCAGCGCAGGATAGTCCTCGACCGCCATGGTCGGCAGGGAGAACCTTGCGCTGCCGCAGGTCAATGACACCCGGGTGCCTTCGACGCTGACATCGACCGGCTTGGCAGGCAACGCCCTGGTGATGTCGGACAGCAGCCGGCCTGACACCAAAACGCTTCCAGGAGAAGCGATTTCGGCAGCAACCTGTACCTCGGCCGACACTTCGTAGTCGAACCCCGAAATCTTCAACCCGTCGTCAGACCCGGTGAGCAACACGCCGGCGAGGACGGGCACGGTGGGCCGTGTAGGCAAATTCCTGGCAACCCAGGCCACGGCGTCGGCGAATTCTTCGCGAACTAACCGGAACTTCAAATCGGTGAGACCAACCGTTGTCGTCGCCACGTCCATAGCGTCCCTTCGATCCACACCACAATAAGATCTAACCTGCGGTTTCTCGGTATCTCACCAAGCGTCTCCCCGAGACGTACCGACGACCGTAACGGCTGCCGATGAACCACCGTAGAGCTTTCCGGCTCAACTTGAAAGCTAATCGATCGGGGTGACATCAAGCGTCGTTAATCGGCTTTGCGCAACGTGGATCGATGTGTCCCCAGGTGCCTTCTTCTAAGAAGTAACTTCGGAGATATACAAGCAACAGTAATAGGGATTGTGGACATTGGGGATAAACCGATGTCGGCCCAGCGTGGCAAGTGTGTCGGGTTGTGAGTGAATTGTGGACAGCCGGCCGCGGGGGTCGGGTGCGTTGTGGACGTCGACCCCGTTGTGTACGAAGCGGCCAGTATTCCGATGGTTGGCAGCGAGTTGTCCACACCGGGATCCACACCGCATCGATGTGACAAGTGATACCGACGGTGCGGAAGTTTTTTTGCAGAATTTTTCGGCGGACGGGTGGAATCGCGGCTCAACGCTTGGAGCGCTGGCGGATTCGAGTGGTGAGTTCCTTGACATGATCGAACACCTCGCGGCGCTCGGCCATCTCGCCGCGAATCTTCTTCTCGGCATACATCACCGTGGTGTGGTCGCGGCCGAATGCCTGGCCGATCTTTGGTAGCGACAGATCGGTGAGTTCGCGGCACAGATACATCGCGATCTGGCGGGACTGCGCCAACGCCCGTGTCTTGCCCGGTCCGCGCAGCTCTTCGATGGTGGTTTCAAAGTACTCGGCGGTGGCAGCCATGATCGTTGCGGCGCTGATCTGCATGGTGCCGGCGTCGGCGATCAGGTCACGTAGCACGATCTCGGCCAACGCCCTGTCGATCGGTGTCTTGTTAAGCGACGCGAACGCGGTGACGCGGATCAGCGCGCCCTCGAGTTCGCGGATGTTGCGTTCGATGCTGCTGGCGATGAGCTCGAGCACGTCGCCGGGCACGTCGAGCCGGTCCATCTGGGCCTTCTTGCGGAGAATCGCGATGCGGGTCTCGAGTTCGGGTGGCTGGACGTCGGTGATCAGTCCCCACTCGAACCGGGTGCGCAGACGATCCTCGAGCGTGGCCAGCTGCTTGGGCGGCCGGTCGGAGGAGATGACGATCTGCTTGTTCGCGTTGTGCAGCGTGTTGAAGGTGTGGAAGAACTCCTCCTGGATGCCTTCCTTGCCCTCGATGAACTGGATGTCGTCGACCAGCAGCACATCGATGTCGCGGTAGCTGCGTTTGAACGATGCTTTGCGGTCATCACGCAGGGAGTTGATGAAGTCGTTGGTGAACTCTTCGGTGGAGACGTACTTGACGCGCATGCCGGGGAAGAGCCGCTGGGCGTAGTTGCCGGCGGCGTGCAAGAGGTGCGTCTTGCCGAGGCCGGATTCGCCCCAGATGAACAGAGGGTTGTAGGCCCGCGCGGGCGCCTCAGCAATCGCGAGCGTCGCGGCGTGAGCGAACCTGTTCGAGGCCCCGATGACGAACGTGTCGAAGGTGTACCGGCGGTTCAGATTGACCGCGGTGGGTTCACCGGCGGGGGTGTTCGGGAGTCGGTTGGAGAAGTAGGTCGGCCAGCTTTCCTCCGCGCTGGCGCGAGCCTCGGAATCTTCATCGACTTCGTCGGGTTCTGCGGTGGCGGGGGTGGCCGGGAACCCGTTCAGGCCATCGTCGGCTTCCTCGGAAGTCGGGCCGGCGATCCGGACACCGAGTTCGACGCGCTGGCCGAGCTGACGGCTGAGGGCGGTGATGATCGGCTCGCGGAGGTGGCGTTCGATCTCGTTTTGCACAAAGGGCGTCGGCACCGACAGCAGAGCAAACCCCTCGGTGATGACAAGCGGCTGAACGAGCTTCAACCAGGCCCTTTGCTGAGGCGTCAGGGTGGGGAGAGTGGAATCCCCGTTGAGGGTTTCGCCGGTGTCGGTGTCGCCGTTGAGTTCGGCAACCACGTTGTTCCAGACGGCGACGAAGGGGGGATCGGGGTCAGCTGTCAATGACGAGAACCCCCTCGAGGCCGGTCCAAAGACGACCAAAGGAACGATGACGAACTGTCCACATAGTTATCCACAGGTTGTGGAGACAGGACAGCCGTCGTCGCTCTGTTGTCTACCGGCGGGAACGCCGCGAGCCGGGGCTCGTCACAGTGGTAGTGCGCACTGTGGGCTCGCGACTGTGTGGGCATCCTCGCTTCGTTGTGTGTCGCCATTCCGTTATCGAAACGGCACTGGCAGAAGCTAACAGTTTTCGGCGCGGGTGCCAACCGTTCTGCAACATTGCTCGCGGCTTCTTTCACGGCGTCTGCAAATACGTGACGGCTGTGGCGGTTGTAAACCGTTCGGCCACTGGCCGGGCCGGGTCGGGCGAAGTTTGACCCAGCGAATTCTCGTCAGTACCCTCGAACAGTCGCCCGCACGTGGCGATACGGCTGCGACCCAGGAATCTCTGGAGACCGCGCCGGTTAGCAAAGCGAGACGGACGAGCTTACCAACGGCAACCGGGTCCCACCGGCATGAGGATTCATCGCGGTGGGTTGCGGGTGCCACGCAACGAGGAGTGAACAGCCGTGGCCAAGGGCAAGCGGACCTTTCAGCCCAACAACCGCCGTCGGGCGCGGGTACATGGGTTCCGGCTGCGGATGCGCACCCGGGCCGGCCGGGCGATCGTGTCGAACCGGCGCGGCAAGGGTCGCCGCAAGCTGACTGCGTGATTCGACGCGGGATCTAGCGCGGTGCTTCCGGCGCGGTACCGGATGATGCGGTCAACGGAATTCGGTGCCACGGTCAGCCAAGGGGTGCGGGCGGTGCAGCCCGATCTCGTGGTGCACGCGTTGCGGTCTTCCGATGGCGCCTTCGACGACGGACCGCGGATCGGTCTGGTCGTCTCGAAATCTGTTGGCAGCGCGGTACAGCGTCACCGGGTTGCCCGCCGGCTGCGCCACGTCGCGCGCTCGATGGTCGACGAGCTGGACCCCGCGGACCGGGTGGTGATCCGCGCGCTGCCGAGCAGCAGGGACGCCATCTCGGCGCGGCTCGAACAAGAACTGCGGACGGCACTGCGCCGGACCCGCCCGCGAACCGGGGCGCCACGCTGATGGCGTCAGTGGGTTCGACGGCTCAGGTAGGACGGAACGGCTCAGCCGTTGTCCGCGGCGTGATCTTCCTCATCGAGCTGTATCGCCACACCGTGTCGCCGATGCGGATGCCCACGTGCCGGTTCAGTCCGACCTGTAGTCAGTACGCCGTCGAGGCGCTTGCCGAGTACGGCTTGATCCGGGGCGGCTGGCTGGCGGTGGTGCGGCTGCTGAAGTGCGGGCCGTGGCATCGGGGAGGATGGGATCCGATACCCGAGCGCCGCGGTGCCTCGCATCTGCACGGCGGCGAGGACGCACAGGCCCACGATCTCTGGGATACCCCAGCGTTGCGAGAAGAGAGCAATACGCGTGTTTGATTGGTTCAGCCTCGACATCATCTACTGGCCGGTGTCCGCGATCATGTGGGTCTGGTACAAGGCGTTCGCGTTCGTGCTCGGCCCGTCGAACTTCTTCGCGTGGATGCTCGCGGTGATGTTCTTGGTCTTCACGCTGCGCGCGATCCTGTACAAGCCGTTCGTCCGCCAGATCCGGACCACGCGACAAATGCAGGAACTGCAGCCCCAGATCAAGGCGCTGCAGAAGAAGTACGGCAAGGATCGCCAGCGGATGGCGCTGGAGATGCAGAAGCTGCAGCGCGAACACGGGTTCAACCCGTTGATGGGTTGTCTTCCCGTGCTCGCCCAGCTGCCGGTGTTCCTCGGGCTGTACCACGTACTGCGGTCGTTCAACCGGACGGCCACCGGCGGATTCATGGCGACCACCTTCGGTCCGCATATGACTGTGGAGCAGAACCGCGCGACGGGCAACTACATCTTCAGCCCGGCCGACGTCGGGCACTTCCTTGACGCGAACCTGTTCGGTGCCCCCCTAGGCGCGTCGATGACGCAGACGAGCGGCCTGGATGCGTTCAGTGAATTCAGTCGCGGCGCCGTGATCGGGGTAGGCCTGCCCGTGATGATCCTGGCGAGCATCGCGACGTACTTGAACAGTCGGGCGTCGATCGCGCGGCAGAGCCCCGAGGCAGCGGCCAACCCGCAGACGCGGGTGATGAACAGGCTGATGTTGTACGTGTTCCCGTTCGGCGTGGTCGTCAGTGGCGTGATCCTGCCGTTGGCGATCATCTTCTATTGGTTCGCGAACAACATCTGGACGTTCGGCCAGCAGCACCTCGTGTTCGGAATGATCGAGAAAGAGGACGAGGCGAAGAAGCTCGAGGCGCAGGAGCGGCGGGCGGCCAACGCGCCGCCACCGGGCGCCAAACCGAAGCGGGCGCGCAAGGCGGCGCCCGCCGCGACCGAGGGCCCGTCAGACGCCGAACCGACGGGCATCGAGTTGGGGACCGACGGCAAGGCCGCGTCGAGCGCAGACACGCCGAATGGTGGCCGTGCGGCGGCCAACCCCGCACCGCGCCCAGGTGCGACTCCGCGCCCGGGCGCGCGGCCCAAGAAACGGAAACGCTGACCGGAGCAGTATCCGGTGGATGAGGGAGAGACAGACATGACGGACGCCGAAACGACCGAACGCACCGACGATTTGGTGGACGAGGAGAACGGCACGGAGAGCGCGCCAGTGACCACCGACGATCTGGAAGAGCGATTGGTGGCTGAGGGCGAGATCGCCGGCGACTATCTCGAAGAGTTGTTGGACCTGTTGGATTTCGACGGCGACATCGATCTGGACGTCGAGGGCGACCGCGCGGTGGTGAGCATCGACGGCGGTGACGAGCTGTCCAAGTTGGTGGGCCGCAAGGGCGAGGTGCTCGACGCGCTCCAGGAGTTGACCCGGCTGGCGGTGCATCAGAAGACCGGCGAGCGCAGCCGGCTGATGCTCGACATCGCCCGCTGGCGTCGGCGCCGTCGCGATGAGTTGGCCGCGTTGGGCGACAAGGTGGCGCACCGGGTGCTCGAGACGGGGGAGCGAGAGGAGCTCTCGCCAATGACGCCATTCGAGCGGAAGATCGTGCACGACGCGGTGGCGGCCGTCGACGGCGTGCACAGCGAGAGCGAGGGCGTGGAGCCGTCGCGACGCGTCGTGGTTCTGCTCGACTGAGACAGAGTTACATAGATGTAGTTCGTGCCGCGACTGCCCCGTTCCGGCCTGCGAGATCCGGAGGATGTTTCACGTGAAACATGTAGAGGTGTCCGCGGCGCCGCGAGCCGCCGAGGCCCTCTTCGGATCGAGGGTGGATCGTGCTCAGCGGTACGCGGAAATCCTGGCCGGCGCCGGCGTGGAACGCGGTCTGCTCGGGCCCCGCGAGGTGGACCGGTTGTGGGACCGCCACATATTGAATAGCGCCGCGATCGCGGAACTGCTCGGTGACAACGAGCGGATCGCAGACATCGGTAGTGGGGCGGGCCTGCCCGGGATACCGTTGGCGTTGGCCCGGCCCGACCTTCGGCTGACGCTCATCGAACCACTCCTTCGCCGCAGCGAGTTCCTGCGCGAGGTGGTCGACGATCTCGGTCTCGAGATCACGATCGTTCGGGGACGGGCGGAAGATCGGTCCGTGCAACAGCAAGTGGGGGAGATGGACGCGGTTGTCTCCAGGGCGGTGGCGTCGCTGGACAAACTGACGAAGTGGAGCGTGCCGCTGCTGCGTCCCGATGGACGGATGGTGGCGATGAAGGGCGAGCGCGCCGAGGAAGAAATCCGGGAGCACCGGCGTGTGATGGCGTCGCTGGGTGCGGTCGATGTAAGGGTGATGAAATGTGGCGCGGATTTCTTGGAATCACCCGCCACCGCGGTCGTGGCGCGGCGGGAGGCACCGGTTCGGGTGGCCAACCGGTCGTCACGACCGGGCAGGAGGAGAGGATGAGTTCCGTCCCTGAGGGCGCACCAACGCCCCCCGACGTGACGCAACGCCCGGATGTTTCACGTGAAACATGGACCGCCGCGCCTCCGGAATCGTGGGCCGACGAAGCCGAGCTGGATACACCGATCGGCGCCGAAGCCCAGCGCGCGATGCAGCTGCTGCACGCCCGCCATGGCAGCCTGCCGCGACCCTCGCATCAACGCGTCTTCACCATCGCCAACCAGAAGGGCGGCGTCGGCAAGACGACAACGGCGGTCAATGTAGCGGCGGCGCTGGCGCTGCAAGGGCTGAAGACACTTGTCATCGATCTTGACCCGCAGGGCAATGCCAGCACCGCGCTCGGCGTCGAGCACCGGGAGGGGACACCGTCGTCCTATGAAGTTCTGATCGGTGAGATTCCGCTGCGCGACGCGCTGCAGCGCAGCCCGCACAGCGAGCGCCTGTTCTGCGTTCCGGCGACCATAGACCTTGCGGGCGCGGAGATCGAATTGGTCAGCATGGTGGCGAGGGAGGGCCGGCTGCGAACCGCGCTCGTGGAGTTGGCACAGCACGACTTCGACTACGTCTTCATCGATTGCCCGCCATCGCTGGGACTGTTGACCATCAACGCACTCGTGGCCGCCCCCGAGGTGCTGATCCCAATCCAGTGCGAGTACTACGCCCTCGAGGGGGTGGGTCAATTGCTGCGGAACATCGAGATGGTCAAATCACATCTCAATCCTCACCTGAAGGTGACGACCGTGATCCTGACCATGTACGACGGCCGCACCAAGCTAGCCGATCAGGTCGCGGCGGATGTGCGGGCACACTTCGGCGACAAGGTGCTGCAGACCATCATCCCGCGCAGCGTCAAGGTTTCGGAGGCGCCCGGATACGGCATGACGATCCTCGACTACGACCCCGGCTCGCGTGGGGCGATGAGCTACATCGACGCCAGCCGCGAAATCGCCGAGCGCGGACCGTCATCGACGAAGGGACCGGCATGACCCAGCCGACACGTAAGCGAAGCGGCCTCGGCCGCGGACTGGCTTCCCTCATTCCCACCGGCCCCGCCGACGGCGAGGCGGTGGTACCTGGCCATCGGATGGGCGATGCGGCCGCCGACGTCGTCATGGGCGGCGCACCGGTCGCGGCTGCCGCCGACGTCGGCGCCGTCTATCGCGAGATCGATCCGTCGGCGATCGAGCCGAACCCGCGGCAGCCCCGCCAAGTCTTCGACGAGGAAGCGCAGGCGGAGCTCGTTCACTCCATCCGCGAGTTCGGCCTCATGCAGCCGATCGTCGTGCGCGCGGTGCCGGCGACGCCTCCCGGCTCGCCGCGGTATCAGCTCGTCATGGGGGAGAGGCGCTGGCGCGCGGCCAGGCAGGCCGGCCTTGCGACCATCCCCGCGATCGTGCGGGACACCGCCGATGACAGCATGCTGCGCGACGCCCTGCTGGAGAACATCCACCGCGCCCAGCTGAACCCGTTGGAAGAGGCGGCGGCCTATCAGCAGCTGCTCGAGGAGTTCGCGGTCACCCATGACGAACTCGCTGCCCGCATCGGGCGGTCCCGTCCGCTGATCACCAACATGATCCGGCTGCTGCGGTTGCCGATCGCGGTGCAGCGGCGCGTGGCCGCAGGCGTGCTGTCGGCCGGACACGCCCGCGCCTTGCTGGCCCTTGAGGGAACCCCAGAGCAACAGGAAGAGCTCGCAGCCCGCATCGTCGCGGAGGGCCTTTCGGTGCGCGCCACCGAAGAAGCGGTCACGCTGGCGAACCGCGAGGACACCGCGGCGCCGTCCGCGCCGCGCCGCAAGCCGATCCACATGCCGGGTCTGCAGGACGTTGCTGAACGGCTGTCGACGGCATTCGATACCCGCGTTACGGTCAGCCTGGGCAAACGCAAGGGGAAGATCGTGGTGGAGTTCGGGTCGGTCGAGGACCTCCAACGGATAGTCGACCTAATGAGCTCGTCCAAAGGCTGACCTACGACACGGCGTAATTACGTCACTGTGACACAAACCTCCCAAGCCGCACTCCCTCACGCCTTTCACGAAGGAAAATCCATGTGTAGCAACGGGATTCGATCCGAGGGCCGCCGCCGATGAGCGAAGCCGGCGAATGCGGGCAGTCGGCGGCACATCCTTCTATCCTTGAGTGGCAGCCGTGCATTTCAGCACCGCACAGAACCCGGGGAGTTTAGTGGCAGCGCGAATCACGCCCCTGCGGCTCGAAGCGTTCGAGCAGCTGCCCAAGCACGCACGCAGATGCGTGTACTGGGAGGTGGATCCGTCGACCCTGCGCGCCGACGATCACCTGAGCGACCCCGAATTCGAGAAGGAAGCCTGGCTGTCCATGGTCATGCTCGAATGGGGGTCGTGCGGCCAGATCGCGGTGCATTGCCGAGACAGCGAGCCGGCGGTCGGCGACGTCGCGGATCCCGCGACGCCTCTCGGTGCGGGAGACAATCCCTGCCTGGGGTACGCGTTCTACGCGCCGCCGGGTGCGGTGCCGCGTGCCCGCCGGTTCCCCACCGGGCCGGTGAGCGCCGACGCCGTCCTGCTCACCTCACTCGGCGTGGAATCCGGGAATGAAGCTGAGAGATTGTCCCGTCACCTGATCGCATCGGTGGTCGGCGATCTCGTCCGCCGCGGCGCGCGGGCGCTCGAAGCGTTCGGGCATACCGCTGAGGTGACCGAACTGCTCGACCCGCGACTGGTGTCGCCCGAGCTGCGTCCCGTCGTCGAGGTGCTCGGCGACTGTTCGGTAGACCAGTGCGTGCTGGACGCCGACCTGTTGCTGGACGCCGGCTTCGTCGTCGTCACGCACCACCGGTACTTCCCGCGGCTGCGGCTCGAACTCGAGCCGGGATTGGGCTGGAAGGCCGATGTCGAGGCGGCGTTGGAGCGGTTACTCGAAACGGCGCAGCTGCAACAGCCGGTCGGTGCGGGTGCGAGCCCGTGCTCCTAGCGGATTAGGTCGGGCTGACGCGGCCGGCCTGTTCGACCGACAGTTCGTGAGCCAGCAGCTCGGCGAAGGTGAATGTGCCCGTTGGGCGGTCGTTCTTGCCAAGCAGGTACAGCCGCTTGACGGCGGCAAGCACGCCTTCGGCGATCGAGTCGCGGGTGTGCGCTTGCACAAGCATGTCCCGGTCACGCGGATTGGTGATGTAGCCGACGTCGACCTGTATGGTGGGCATCCGGGTCAGTCGCAGTAGGTCCCAGGTCCGCCCGTGGGTGCGGCAGTCACGTAAACCGGTGCGCGCCACCACTTCTCGCTGAATGAAGTCGGACAGATTGCGGCCGATGGTGGACACCGACCCGTGCGAGTTGCCGAAGTGGAACGACGCCACGCCGTTGGCCGCAGGGCTGGCTTGAGTGGCGCACCGCAGGCTGATCATCAAATCTGCGCCGACGGTATTGGCCGTCGCGGCGCGTTCGACGTCGGGCGGGGCACGGTTGACCGGCCGCGACAAGAAGGTCTCCATGCCGATGGCCGTCATCCGGCCCTCGAGCCGACTTGCCAAGTCCCACAGGATGTCTGCCTCGCTGATCGGCCCCGCCGGGCCGTTCATGATCAGGCCGTGATCGCTACCGCCGCGGCCGGGATCGATGATGATCCGCTTGCCGGAAAGCCGTGGGCCGGAGCGCCGCACCAACTCCTCTTCGCGGATGGCGTGCGGGGAGCCGCCGGTAACCCGCGAACCCAGAAAGTACAAGGAGCGCAACGTTTCCGGGCCGCAGATCCCGTCGGGATAAAGTCCGTACTCACGCTGGTACGACATCAGCGCGTTGTGCGTCTGCAGACCGAAGTGGCCGTCGACGAGCCCGGTGTAAAAGCCGAGATCCTGCAACCGGGCCTGCAACGTCGCGACATCGTCGCCATACATCGGCGCGCCGAACTGGTGATTGAGCGTGCGTGCCCCCAACCGGTACGAAGCTTCTTTCAGCGCACGGAAAGTCGCCTCACCGACGATGCCGTCAACCAGCAATCCGCGGTGCTGCTGAAACGCGCGCACGGCATGGTCGAGTTCGCCGTCGAAGACATCCGCGGCGACGTGCTTACCGGTGGTCAGGTCGTCGTCCGGGCTATCGGTCAGCCCCAACGCCGCCAGTGCCGCCCGGATCTCGATCACCGCGCCACCGCGGTCACCGAGACGCAGACTCGACATACCAGGCCTTTCGGTCAGGTTGTCAGCGGAACAATGGCGCTGACGAAGCAAAGACAGGCTAGGCAGCATTGTCGCAGACGGAGCCCGCTTTCGAGAAAACCCCAGGCGGGTGTCCGGTCCGCGGA
>JAVRPG010000476.1:0-3599 GCA_032162325.1 Mycobacterium sp.
GCGTCCCGCGCCCATGCCGGCCTGATGAAGACTCCTTCGGCCTCGACGGTGGTGCCGTCGGCGTCGCTCAGATAGCCGCGTGCAAAGGTCTTCACGCCCTCGGTCCGTTCGATGAATGCTTCGGCCCGCAACGGGCCGAGCGGTGTACCGCGCAGGTAGCGCAGCGTGATGGTACCGGTGAACTTCGGCTGGGTCAGCCCGTCGCTGGCCGCCTCACCGAGGATGTGGTCGAGCACCAAGGCGCAGATGCCGCCGTGGACCCAGCCCGGTGGTCCCTCGTACGCGCCGCTGAGGCTGAACTCGCTCCAGCATCGGCCGTCGTCCGCGTGGCGAATGACCATCGGAGGGGCGATCGCATTGCGCAGCCCGACAGCGGGATTGGCCCATGCGAGCGGTCGGCCGGTGCCCTCATGGCGCAGCGCCGACGCCACGGTGCGCTGCTTACGCTCGAGCATCGCGGTGACCGCCTCGATGGCCGACTGTGCGTCGCGAACGGTGTCCTCGTCGACCTCAGTGTGGATGCCCGCGCCGATGAGTTTGCGCAGCGCCTCAGTCAGCGGGCCGTAGAGCGCACGCTGACGCTCATACTCCTCCGCAGTGATGACGTCGAACCCGAAGTCCATGCTCACGAGCCAAACACCTTCCTTACCACAGCCTTTGCCCTGCGTGTCACCCGAAGGTAGTTGTCGAGGAACTCGCCGCCGTCGCCGTTGTCCCAGCCCGCTGCAACCGCAACGGCATTGAGTTGACGACCGGGCCCTGGCAGCTGGTCGGTGGGCTTGCCGCGCACCAACACCAACGCGTTGCGGGCCCGGGTCGCCGTCAGCCACGCCTGCCGTAACAGCTCGACGTCCCCCTCGGCGATCAGCTCCGCTGCGCCGATCGCGTCGAGCGTCGCCAGCGTCGAAGTGTTGTGCAGCGCAGGCACTTTGTGCGCATGCCTCAACTGAAGCAGCTGCACGGTCCACTCGATGTCGGCCAGCCCGCCGCGGCCCAGCTTGGTGTGAGTGTTCGGATCCGCGCCGCGGGGCAGGCGCTCAGCATCCACGCGCGCTTTGATGCGCCTGATCTCGTGCACCGCTTCCGCGGACGCGCCACCCGGCGGGTAACGCGTCTTGTCGACCATCCGCAGGAACTGCTTACCGAGTTCCAGATCGCCCGCGACGCGGTGTGCCCGCAACAGCGCCTGAATCTCCCACGTCTGCGCCCATTGCGCGTAATAGGCCTTATACGAGGCGAGCGTGCGCACCAGCGGCCCGTTGCGGCCCTCCGGCCGCAGATTGGCGTCGACCTCCAGCGGCGGGTCGGCGCTCGGCGTGCCCAGCAGCGCGCGCACCTGCTCGGCGATGCTCACCGCCCAGCGCACCGCGACCGACTCGTCGACGCCCTCTTCCGGGTCGCACACGAACATCACGTCGGCGTCCGACCCGTAGCCGAGCTCGCCGCCACCGAGCCTGCCCATGCCGATCACCGCGATGCGGGCAGGTACCCCGCCGTCCGGGGTATTGGCCCGGATGACCACGTCCAGCGCCGCCTGCAGCACGGCCACCCACACCGATGTCAGTGCCTCGCACACATCGGTCACCTCGAGCATGCCGAGCAGGTCGGCCGATGCGATGCGGGCCAGCTCGGGGCGCCGCAGCGTGCGCGCTGCGGCGATCGCCCGGACGGGATCCGCGTGCCTTCCCGCCGAGGCGATCAACGCCCGCGCCACACCCTCGGGCTCGACCTCGAGCAGCTTCGGGCCGTTCGGACCGTCGCCGTAGAGCTGGATCACCTCCGGTGCCCGCATCAGCAGGTCGGGCACGTAGGCAGAGGTGCCCAGCACCTGCATCAGCCGCTTGGCCACCGCGCCTTCGTCGCGAAGCGTCGACAGATACCACGGCTGATCGGCCAGCTCCTCGCTGATCCGCCGATACGCCAGCAGACCGGAGTCCGGATCGGGCGTATCGGACAGCCAGTCCAGCAGTGTCGGCAGCAGCACCTGCTGCACCCGTCCACGCCTGCCGCTGTGACCGGTGAGCGCGGCCAGGTGCGTCAGCGCGCTCTGTGGCCCCTCGTAACCCAGCGCGGCGAGCTGACGTTCTGCGGCCTGGGGGCTCATGCCCCCAGAAATGCCGGTAATACCAACTGTGCCAACAGATTCCAGTAGTGGTTGGTAGAACAGCTTCGCATGCAGCCGCGACACCCGCATGTTCTGGCGCTTGAGCTCCTCACGCAGCACACCGAGCGCGTCGTGCCGCCCGTCAGGACGCACGTGCGCCGCGCGCGCCAGCCACCGCAGCGCCTCGTCGTCTTCGGCCGCGGGCAGCATGTGCGTGCGCTTGAGCCGCTGCAGCTGCAGCCGGTGTTCGAGCAGCCGCAGGAATTCGTAGGAGGCGGTCAGGTTCGCGGCGTCGTCGCGGCCGATGTAGCCGCCATCTCCAAGCGCGGCCAGCGCGTCGAGCGTCGACGCGACATGCAGTGATTCGTCGTTGCGGCCGTGCACCAGCTGCAGCAGCTGCACGGCGAACTCGACGTCGCGCAGCCCGCCCGTGCCGAGCTTGATCTCGCGGGCCCTCTCGCCCGCAGGCACGAGTTCCTCGACGCGCCGGCGCATGGCCTGAACCTCGGGTACGAAGTCCTCACGCTCGCTGGCCGTCCACACCATCGGCATCAGCGCCTCGATGTACTGCCTGCCCAGTTCGGCGTCGCCGGCGGCGGGTCGCGCCTTCATCAGCGCCTGGAATTCCCACGTCTTGGCCCACCGCTGGTAGTAGGCGATGTGGGAGTCCAGCGTGCGCACCAGCTGGCCGTGCTTGCCCTCCGGTCGCAGCGCGGCGTCCACCTCGAAGGACGTGTCGCCCGCGAACCTCATCATCTCGCCGGCCAACCGGATTGCGGTCGCGTCCGCGTTGTCGGCGACGAAGATGACGTCGACGTCGCTGACGTAGTTCAGCTCGCGCGCGCCACACTTGCCCATCGCGATCACCGCGATCCGCGGGCGTTCGACGTCGTCCCCGCAGACCGAGCGGGTCGCAACCTTCAGCGCGGCGCCCAGCGCGGCGTCGGCCAGGTCGGACAGATGCTCGCCGACGGTGCGAAACGGCAGCACGGGTTCGTTCTCCACCGTCGGCGCCAGGTCAAGCGCGGCCAGCACCAGCAACCGGTCGCGATACAGCTTTCGCAATGGGCTCGCCAAAGCGGTTGTATCCCTGGAGATTTCGGTCCGGTCGACCATCCCGGCGAATGCCGCGCGCAGCTCGTCGGCCGACGGCAGGGTGACGCCGTCGGCCAGCAGGTGCCATGAGTCGGGGTGGGCGGCGAGGTGATCGCCGAGAGCCAGCGACGAACCGAGCACACCGAACAACCGGCCCCGCAGCCCGCGGTCCTTTACCAGGGCCGCGTTGAGTTCGTCCCAATCTCGTCCCGCCGCGTCGGCGAGCCGGACCATCGTGCGCAGCGCATTGTCAGCGTCGGGCGCGCGCGAGAGCGACCACAACAGCTCGACATGCGCGTCGGTGTTCCAGCCCAGCCGGTCCAGGTCCGCGGCTGCGGAGGGTTCGACCAGCCCGAGCCGGCCAACGCTGGGCAGCTTCGGTCGCTGCGTCGCAGGTTTG
>JAVRPG010000477.1:0-6765 GCA_032162325.1 Mycobacterium sp.
GCCTTCTCCAATGGGGACGCCGCTCGGTCTTGCCTCTCGGCCTGCTGCCTGGCGGTGGGAATAGGTGCGGACGAGCTGTTGGGGCGCCGCGCTGAGGCCAATCGCGCCCAGAGGGCGCACAGGTCAACCGAATGGAGGGGCGGCTCCTTTCGTGACTGAGCTGCCGTGACACTCGGCGCCTCTAGCGCCGGCAACGGCGACAACGAACGGCACATGTAAGGAGCAGCAATGGAAGGTAAGGAGTTGAAGCGATGAGAGGCCTTGAGGGCAAGGTCGCCATTATCGCCGGCGCGGCGCCGGGCAACATCGGCGCGGCGACCGCGGTCCGCCTCGCCGAGGAGGAGGCGGCCGTCGTGGTGGCCGATCTGAACGAGTCCGCCGCTCAATCAGTCGTCGACGAGATCCGAGAGTTGGACGGACGGGCTGCTGCCCGGTCCTTCGATATCAGCGACGAGGCATCGTATAAGGAGCTCATCGACTTCACCATCAAGGAGTTCGGCAGGCTCGATGGGTTGTTCAACGTGGCGGCCGACCTGTCCGCGGCCACAGTGGCCCGCGATAGCGATGTGCTGTCGGTGCCGCTCGATGTGTGGCAGCACACCATCGACGTCACACTCACCGGCTATATGTTCGGCATCCGCCACGCGCTGCCCATCATGATCGGCCAGGGCACTGGTTCGATCGTCAACACGATGTCGACCAGTGTCTGGATGGGTGAGGAAATCCATGTCGCCTATCAATCCGCAAAGGCGGGACTGTACGGCCTCACGCGCCACACCGCCTCGCTCGGCGGCAAGCATGGCGTGCGATGCAATTCCGTTGCGCCGGGGGTAATACTCACCGGAGCAGCGCTCGAAAGGACAACGGAAGAGTTTCGCAACGAGATGCTCGCGTCGGTGCGGTCGCCTCGCCTCGGAGTCCCCGAAGACCTTGCTGCGATGGTGGCGTTCCTGTTCTCCGACGATGGGGCCTACATCAATGGCCAGACAATCCTCGTCGACGGAGGCGCCAATCTCACTTGAGCGCAGCAAGTTCGCGTGCTGGCTGACGCCCTCACCGCAATCGACAAGTGGAATACCCAATATTGAAAGGACTCTCGTGAGCGAGCTGAAGATCGCAATCATTCTCGGCAGCACCCGGCCCGGCCGTAACGGCAAGGCAGTGGCCGATTGGGTAGTGGGCAAGGCCGCTGGCCGCACCGGCGCAGACTACGAACTGATCGATCTTGCTGACTACCCGTTGCCCCACATGGATGAGGCCATTCCGCCTTCCGTCGGTCAGTACGCGGGCGAGCACACCAAGGCTTGGGCCGCCACTATTGGGGCCTACGACGGGTTCATCTTCGTTACACCGGAATACAACCATTCCACATCGGGTGTGCTGAAGAACGCCATCGACTACCTCTACGCCGAGTGGAACAACAAAGCGGCGGCCTTCGTCAGCTACGGCTCCCTTGGCGGCGCTCGGGCGATCGAACATCTCCGCGCGATCTGCAGCGAATTGCAGATCGCCCATGTTCGCCAACAGCTTTCGTTCTCGTTGTTCAACGATTTCCAGAATTTCTCCGACTTCAATCCGGCCGCCCAGCACGACGACGCTGCGGAGGTTCTGTTCGGGCAACTCGAAACATGGTCGGATGCAATGAGATCCATCCGCTCGTCGCCGCGTCACGCGGCGGTATAGCGCCTGGCAGATTCTGCTGGCTCGAAAGGACAATGATGGCTCGCCCACCTATCGGCATCCGATGCGCAGTCGTCCTCGCGGTAGGTCTGATCACGTTCGTCGCGCCACCGTCCCCGATTGCTGGCCGCACCCCGTCCACCTATTTCAGAACGCGATGAACCGGCTGCGTCGTCGCCAACGGAGTCGAGCCACGTCGACCATCAGCTAGAGGTTGCGGCGCGACTCTTTGGGCCGGTGTTCTTTAGCGCAGTTCGCAAACTCCGGCGCCAGTCGGCGATGGCGTGCACGCCGGTGATGGCCAGGGGGATGAGCAGCGGGGACAGAACGAGTATGAAGATGGCGAAGGCGCTGACATTGGACATGGTTCACTCACATTTCTGCACGAACAATCGGAATCGGTATGGGCGCTGGGTGATTCGACCTGACGCGTTGTGATGCCCCTCAGCTGTGCGAATCGGGGCAGGTTCGATTCTAACCAACTATGTTGATGGCTGTCAATATATATATTGCTGATTGTCTGCGGACGTCTAGTGCGATTCTGCGACGATCTCCGCGAGACGTTGCGCGGGTGACTCGAAGCACGGGAACATGTGCGGAGACGGTGAGTCGAGCACTTCGGTAGTCACGATGGCACCGCGCGCACGCAGGTTCCTCGCGGCGTCCATCATTCGGTTCGGCGGCGAGATGGGATCGCCTGCAGAGCCGACGAGCAGCACGCGCACGGAGTTCCAGTCGCGGCGCGCCACAGCTCGTGAACTCAGAAGCGTAAGCGGCAC
Organism: Mycobacterium sp.; assembly: GCA_032162325.1. Taxonomy (GTDB): domain Bacteria; phylum Actinomycetota; class Actinomycetes; order Mycobacteriales; family Mycobacteriaceae; genus Mycobacterium. The sequence goes on from JAVRPG010000477.1 coordinate 2,460, forward strand.
ACTGAGATGCTCGGCGCAGTGATACCTCGCGAGCACCGCGTCGCCGGTCAGCCGCGTGGATTCGGGGCCGTAATGATCGCTGATACAACCAATAGGAACCAGCCGGTGTCGGACGATCGTCCGAAGACGCAGCGGCTCGGCCGACTTGCCGACGGTCGATGCCCTGACCGCCGTGAGCATGGCCGCCGGACCGGGCATGCCTGCGCCGCAGATCAAGAACCGCCGGATGGTCGCCGCATGCCTCGGTGCGATGCGCGAGACATCGACGATGCCCGCGGAGTGCGACAGCACGTCAAGGTGCGGCGTCTTGCCAGCCCAGCGCGAGACCATGGCGTCGGTGACAGCTCGCCGGACACGGCCATTCGCTCGGAAGAGCAACGAGCGGGGCGGAGTCGCGTCTCCGAGAAGGTGTTTCGGCGTATGGCCCGGCATATCGAAGGCGACCACCCGGACACCATGCGCTAGGCATTTTTCGGCCAGCAACGCGAACACGGCGCCGGAGCATCCGCCGCCGGCGAAACACAGCAGGGTAGGCATCGGCTCATCGTGGGCCATTGCGGCATGTTGGTATTCAACGATAGGCAGACCGGACACTGACGCTGAGATGATCCGTGCCTGGATCTCGATCGGGTCGATACGGTCGGCCGCGCGGACGCCGACGTGTGCGAACGTCACGCGGCGAGTTTGGCGGCGCGCGCAGAACCATGATGTTCGCTCATGTGGCGACGAAGCTTTCCCGCAGCGCGAGGCGGTGAATCTTCTCACTGGCGTTGCGGGGCAGCGGGGTGTTGGTCACCACAACGTGTTTCGGCACCTTGAAGGCGGGCAGAACGGTCCGCAGATGTGTCCGTAGCTCTGCTTCTGTCAGCGAGGTCCCGGCCTGGCGATGACACACCATCGCCAGCTCCTGTCCCATGACGTCGTCAGGCACGCCGAAGACCGCGACTTCCTTCGCGTCGGGGTGGCGATAGGCGACATTCTCGATCTCCACGGGCGAGATGTTTTCGCCACCGCGGATGATGATCTCCTTGAGTCGCCCGGTGATGAAGAGGAATCCGTTGTGATCGACGCGGCCGAGGTCGCCGGTGCGCAGAAACCCGTCATGGGTGAAGGCGCCGTGGGTGAGCTCGGCCATCCGCCAGTACCCCGGCGTGACGGTCACGCCGCGAAGCTGGACCTCACCCTCCGCGCCGATGGGCAGTGGGTGTCCGCCGCGGTCGACGACGCGCAATTCGATGATCGGGGAGATGATTCCAGCGGCAAAGGGCTGGAGGTCGAACACCGGACCGCTCATCGCCGCACCGACCGACCCCGACTCCGTCATGCCGTAACCGCTGGCCCGACCGGTGACACCCAGTCTGTCGCTCAACAGGCCGGGAAGGTCGGCGGGTGTAGCCGCGCCGGCGAGCGCCGTTCGGGACACCGACGAGCAGTCGTAGTCACCAAAGCGTGGGTCGGTCAGCAGATCCTTGAGGATCGCAGGCACCGTCGACAGCATGGTTATCTTCTCGCGTTCGATGAGCTCCAAGGCCGTCTGCGCGGACCACTTGCGAAGCAGCACGACTTTCTGCCCGAGCATGGCCGGTAATAGGAAGCCGCCGAACAGCCCCGTGACATGAAACAGCGGAACGGTCACCAAGTGGGATTGCGGCAGCGCGGAGCCGGGCTCGGAAGTCGAACCCGCCAGTTCGACCGACAGATAGCCCGCCAACATCATGTTGTGCAGAACCTGGCCGACGGCGACGTGGCGGGTGACGACTCCCTTGGGGTGGCCGGTGCTTCCCGAGGTGTACAACAGCATCGCGGTGTCTTCCGGTGCACGGAGGGCCAACGTGAATGGGCGCAAGCGGCCTGAAGCGATGGCGTCCGGGATCTGCCGGATCTGCAATTGCGACCGTGCCGACCCCGGCAGCGCCGTCGCATCGCCATCAACGTCGCTGAACAGCACCGGGATTCGGGACGCCGCCAGGGTGTTGACGGCCGCTTGGGCGCGCGGCAGATCGGCCGCCAGGACAGTGGCTTCGGAGTTCAGGAGGGTAAATGCCAACTCTTCACTGGATCCCCAGCTGTTGACCGGAACCACGACCGCCCCGACCTGGACGGCTGCGACGAACGTGATGAGCCAGTCCGCGCAGTTGCGCATTGCAATGGCCAGCCGATCGCCGGGTGTGACGCCGAAGTCGAGTTGCAGGGTGGCCGACAGCGCGTCGACGTCGGCGAAGAACTGCTCGTAGGACCAGCGTCGGTCGTTGAACACCAGCAGTTCGGCGTCGCCGTGGACGCGCAGCGACTGAATGACGTCGATGGCGGTCGCGGCGGCGTGGGCAAACACCCGGTGGGTGGCGCCTGCGAACTCACGTTCGCTCACTTCGAGTGGTTGGCCGGGAGCGGTCAGGCGACGGACCGTCTCGTCGACGGTGCCGATGTCGATCCGTAAAACCACATTGTTTTTCTACCAGGATGTGCCTATGGTCACAAGGCAGTGGTCGAGCTGCGTCGCGTCGTGATGTCTGCGGCAGCGAAGGAAACTGTTTTCGACGGAGGATCCAGTCTGAAAGTCCATCTGCAGCTCGAGGGTTCACCGAGCAAGGCGCCGAGCCACGCACGCGAGCTTGCGGCGCTGGGCGCTGACGGCGCCTTCACTTTTGAAGGACAGCACGACGTGTTCTTCCCGTTGCTGGTCGCGGCCGCAGGCACCGACCTCGAATTGATGACCAACGTGGCCATCGCGGGGCCGCGCAGCCCACTTCATCTGGCGCACGCGGCCTACGATCTCCAGGTATATAGCCGGGGGCGATTTCGGTTGGGGCTGGGTTCACAGATCAAGGTGCACATCGAGAAGCGCTACAGCGGCCAGTGGGGCAGGCCCGCAGCCCGGATGGCCGAGACGGTCGCCGCAATTAAAGCCATTTTCGATGCGTGGGAGGGCAATTCGCGCCTGGACTTCCGCGGCGAGTTCTTCACCCATACCTTGATGCCGCCGAACTTCAACCCTGGTCCCAATCCCTTCGGCCCGCCTCCGATATTCGTCGGAGCGTTAGGGCCGGTGATGACCCGCAGAGCCGCCGAGGTGGCCGACGGGTTGCTGGTCATGCCGTTCAACAGCGCCAGGCACATGAGTGAGCGCACCGTCCCGGCGATCACCGAGGGCCTGCGGCGGGCGGGTCGAGCTCCCGGCGATCTACGGGTCAACGCGCAGGCCATGGTCGCCGTCGGCCGCACCGACGACGCCGAACTCGCGGCCGCGATCGACGCGGTCTCATCGTTGATCGCCTTCTACGGGTCCACGCCCGCCTATGTGCCGGTGCTGGAGGTCGAAGGCTGGGCGGATCTGCAGCCCAAGCTCAACGCACTCTCCAAGAGGGGAGCGTTCGGCGACATGCGCGCGTTGATCACCGATCCGATGGTGCACACCCTGGGGATCGTCGGAACCCCCGAAGAATGCGCCGCCGAGATCGACAGGCGGTTCGGGGCGGTGGCTGACGAAGTGTGTTGCTACTTCCCGGGTTACACGCCGAGGAGTGAGGACATCGCCGACCTGATCACCGCCCTGCACGGCATCTCGGCGCGCTGATGTCGCCGGACCTGACAGTCGCGGTAAGCGACGGCGTCGCCGTATTGACGCTGAACCGGCCCGACCGCCTCAACGCCTACACCGGCGCAATGGGGGCGCTGTTGGGCCAGGCGTACCGCAGCTGCGACGAGGACGACGACGTGCGGGCGATCGTGCTCACCGGTGCCGGGGAAGCGTTCTGCGCGGGCGCGGACTTCTCCGGCGGCGCCAATCCCTTTGACTCACCCAGCGACGCCGGTCGCTTCTCGGCGTCGCCGATCGACCCGGCTGCGTTTGAACTGCGCACTCCGGTCATCGCTGCGCTCAACGGCCACGCGATTGGGATCGGACTGACACTGGCGTTGCAGGCCGACATCCGGATTGTCGCCGCGGATGCCAAATACGGTGTCGTTCAAGCGCGTCGGGGAATGATCGGCGACTGCATGTCGCACTGGACGCTGCCCCGGCTGGTCGGTGCGGCTGTCGCGGCGGAAATACTGCTGACGGGACGGACCTTCGACGGCGTCGAGGCGGTGGCCCTGGGCATCGCCACCGACGCTGTTCCCTCCAGCGACGTGGTTGATCACGCGATGGAGATCGCCCACGATATCGCCGTCAACGTGGCGCCGATGTCGGCGGCACTGAGTAAGCGGCTGTTGTGGGACAGCCTGAACAACGGGTACTCCGCACGCCAAGTCGCCTGGATGGAGACCCAGCTGCATCACCGTGTCATGGGCCGAGACGACGCCCGCG
>JAVRPG010000478.1:0-4471 GCA_032162325.1 Mycobacterium sp.
TCCTCGTCGACGATGTCCTCTATACCGGACGCTCCGTCCGCTCGGCGCTCGACGCCCTCCGCGACATCGGCCGGCCCCGCGCCGTCCAACTCGCTGTGCTCGTCGACCGCGGTCACCGCGAACTGCCGCTGCGGGCCGACTACGTCGGCAAGAACGTACCCACCTCGCGCAGCGAGAACGTCAAGGTGCGTCTCTCCGAAAACGACGGAGCCGACGGCATCACTCTCGCACCCCAGGGAGGGCCCGCACGATGAAGCATTTGCTATCGGCCGCCGACCTGTCCCGCGACGAAGCGCTCGCCATCCTCGACGACGCCGACCGGTTCAGCCAGGCGCTGCTGGGCCGCGAGGTCAAGAAGCTGCCGACCCTCCGTGGCCGCACCGTCATCACGATGTTCTACGAGAACTCCACCCGCACCCGGGTGTCGTTCGAGGTCGCGGGTAAGTGGATGAGCGCGGACGTCATCAACGTCAGCGCGTCGGGATCCTCGGTGTCCAAAGGAGAGTCGCTCCGCGACACCGCGCTCACCCTGCGCGCCGCCGGTGCCGATGCGCTGATCATCCGGCACCCCGCGTCGGGCGCCGCCCAGCAGCTCGCCGAATGGACGGCCACCGAAACCGGCGGCCCGACCGTGATCAACGCCGGCGACGGCACCCACGAACACCCCACCCAGGCGCTGCTCGATGCGCTGACCATTCGGCAGCGGTTGGGCAGCATCGAGGGCAAGCGGGTGGTGATCGTCGGCGACGTCCTGCACAGCCGGGTGGCGCGGTCGAACGTGCTGCTGCTGGACACGCTCGGCGCCGAGGTGGTTCTCGTCGCACCGCCCACGCTGCTTCCGGTCGGCGTCGCCGAGTGGCCGGTGAGTGTGTCGCACGACCTCGACGCCGAACTGCCGATCGCCGACGCGGTGCTGATGCTGCGAGTACAGGCCGAGCGAATGAACGGCGGATTCTTCCCGTCGGCCCGGGAGTACTCGGTGCTCTACGGACTCTCGGAGAAGCGTCAGGCCATGCTCCCCGGCAATGCGGTGGTGCTGCACCCCGGACCGATGGTGCGCGGCATGGAGATCGCGTTCTCGGTCGCAGACTCAACGCAATCGGCTGTACTGCAACAGGTTTCAAACGGTGTGCATGTTCGGATGGCGGTGCTGTTCCACCTGCTGGTGGGCGCGGAGCAGGAGGCGATCAGCGCATGAGCGTCCGAAGGCGAGCGCGAGTGAGGATCGCAGCGAAGCGAGGACCGGAGCGAACAGGAGCCGAGGCATGAGCACCGTGATTCGAGGGGTGCGTCTGTACGGCGAGAGCGACCGGGTCGACGTGCTGGTTGCCGACGGGCAGATCGCCGATATCGGCCAGGACCTGTCGATCCCCGAAGATGCCGACGCCGTCGACGCCACCGGCCAGATCCTGCTCCCCGGTTTCGTCGACCTGCACACCCACCTGCGTGAGCCGGGCCGCGAGTACGCCGAGGACATCGAAACCGGCTCGGCGGCAGCGGCTTTGGGCGGCTACACCGCGGTGTTCGCGATGGCCAACACCAATCCGGTGGCCGACAGCCCCGTCGTCACCGACCATGTCTGGCATCGCGGTCAACAGGTCGGCCTGGTCGACGTGCACCCGGTGGGGGCGGTCACCATGGGCCTGGCCGGAGCTCAGCTCACCGAGATGGGCATGATGAACGCCGGCGCCGGTCAGGTGCGGATGTTCTCCGACGACGGCATCTGCGTCCACGACCCGCTGCTGATGCGCCGGGCTCTCGAGTACGCCACCGGGCTAGGTGTGCTCATTGCCCAGCACGCCGAGGAGCCCCGGCTCACCGTCGGCGCCGTCGCCCACGAGGGACCCAACGCCGCCCGGCTGGGCCTGGCCGGCTGGCCACGTGCCGCCGAGGAATCCATTGTCGCCCGCGATGCGCTGCTGGCCCGCGACGCCGGTGCTCGGGTGCACATCTGCCATGCGTCCACCGCCGGGACCATCGAAATCATCAGATGGGCCAAGGAACAAGGCATTTCGATCACCGCCGAGGTCACGCCGCATCACCTGCTGCTGGACGACAGCCGACTCGTCACCTATGACGGCCGCAATCGCGTCAACCCGCCGCTGCGTGAGGCCTCCGACGCCGAGGCCCTGCGCCAGGCATTGGCCGATGGGGTGGTCGACTGTGTGGCTACCGACCACGCACCCCACGCCGAGCACGAGAAGTTCTGCGAGTTCTCCGCCGCCCGGCCCGGCATGCTCGGCCTGCAGACTGCGCTGTCGGTCGTCGTCGAGACGATGGTGCGGCCGGGCTTGCTGACGTGGCGCGACGTCGCCCGGGTGATGAGCGAAAACCCCGCCCGCATAGTCGGTTTGCCGGATCAGGGCCGACCCCTGGAAATCGGCGAACCGGCCAACCTGACCGTCGTCGACCCCGACGCCACGTGGACAGTCGAGGGTTCCGCACTGGCCAGCCGCTCGGACAACACGCCTTACGAATCCATGGAATTGCCCGCGGCCGTCACCCTCACGCTGCTGCGGGGCAAGGTGACCGCGCGCGACGGGAAGAGTCCCGCGTGAATACCGGAACGCTCGTCGGGTCGCTGATCATGGCCGCGGTGGTTGCCGTGCGGATCACGTTCCTGATCCGGCAGATGATGCGCGGCTGGCTGCGCCGCGCGCAGCGGCAGGCGCAATTGATTGGCACGCTGCCACCGCTGCCAGATTCCGTCGGCCCGGCGCTGATCCCCGCGACCAAGGGCCTCTACGTCGGCAGCACGCTCGCGCCCAGCTGGCTGGACCGCATCGCCGTCGGTGACCTCGGCTACCGCGCCAAGGCCGTGCTGACCCGCTATCCCGAAGGAATCATGTTGCAGCGCACGGGCGCCGGCCCGATCTGGATACCCGACGACGCGATCGCGGCGATCCGCACCGAGCGAGGAATCGCGGGCAAGGCGTTGACGCACGAAGGGATCCTGGCGATCCGGTGGCGGTTGCCGTCGGGAGCCGAGATCGACACCGGGTTTCGCGCCGACAACCGCGCGGACTACGCGCAGTGGCTGGAGGCTGCATGAGCAAGGCGGTCCTGGTCCTCGAGGACGGGCGCATCTTCACCGGCACCCCATTCGGCGCCGTCGGGCAGACGCTCGGCGAGGCCGTGTTCTCCACCGGCATGTCGGGCTACCAGGAAACCCTCACCGACCCGAGCTACCACGGGCAGATCGTGGTGGCCACCGCGCCGCAGATCGGCAACACCGGGTGGAACCACGAAGACGCCGAAAGCCGCGGCGACAAGATCTGGGTGGCCGGTTATGCGGTACGCGACCCATCGCCGCGGGCGTCCAACTGGCGGGCCAGCGGCACGCTCGACGACGAACTGATCCGCCAGCACATCGTCGGCATCGCGGGCATCGACACCCGGGCCGTGGTGCGCCACCTGCGCAGCCTCGGGTCGATGAAGGCCGGAGTGTTCTCCGGTGATGCCCTGGCCGATGCCGACGAGCTGCTCACCCGTGTCCGCAGCCAGCCATCGATGCTCGGCGCAGACCTTGCGGGCGAGGTCAGTACCGACGCCACGTACGTCGTGGAACCCGACGGGCCACAACGCTTCACCGTCGCCGCGATCGACCTTGGCATCAAGACGAACACCCCACGCAACTTCGCCAGGCGCGGCATCCGCAGCCATGTGTTGCCGTCGACAGCGACGTTCGAGCAGATCGCCGAACTCAAGCCCGACGGGGTGTTTCTGTCCAACGGCCCGGGCGACCCGGCGACCGCCGACCACATCGTCGGGGTCACCCGCGAGGTGCTCGGTGCCGGAATCCCGCTGTTCGGCATCTGCTTCGGCAACCAGATCCTCGGCAGGGCGCACGGCCGCACGACCTACAAGATGGTGTTCGGACACCGCGGCATCAATGTGCCGGTCATCGACCACGCCACCGGCCGGGTTGCGGTGACCGCGCAGAACCACGGCTTCGCACTCGAAGGCGAAGCGGGCGAGCGGTTCGACACGCCGTTCGGACCCGCCGAGGTCAGCCACACCTGCGCCAACGACGGTGTCGTCGAAGGCATCAAACTGGTTGACGGCCGCGCCTTTTCGGTGCAGTACCACCCGGAGGCGGCGGCGGGCCCGCACGACGCCGAGTACCTGTTCGACCAGTTCGTCGACCTGATGGCAGGGGAGGGCCGGTAGATGCCGCGTCGCACCGACCTGAACCACGTGCTGGTGATCGGCTCCGGGCCGATCGTCATCGGGCAGGCCTGCGAGTTCGACTATTCGGGCACCCAGGCCTGTCGCGTGCTGCGCGCCGAGGGGCTACAGGTGAGCCTGGTCAACTCCAACCCGGCGACCATCATGACCGACCCTGAGTTCGCCGACCACACCTACGTCGAGCCGATCACCCCCGCGTTCGTCGAGCGCGTCATCGCCCAACAAGCCGAGCGCGGCAACAAGATCGACGCGCTGCTCGCCACATTGGGCGGGCAGACCGCGC
>JAVRPG010000479.1:0-5665 GCA_032162325.1 Mycobacterium sp.
GCGAGAGCTGGACGAAGAGGTCGGCGTCAGGCTGTCCGACTCGACAGTGTTGGGCCTACTCGACGACTACCCGACACGGTCGGGATACGTCATCACGCCGGTCGTGATCTGGGGCGGCGGCCGGCTCGATCCCCGTCCTGCGCCCGACGAGGTGGTGGCGGTCTACCGGGTGGGGTTACACCAACTACAGCGCGACGATTCGCCGCGCTTCATCACCATCCCGGAGAGCTCGCGTCCGGTCGTGCAAATACCGTTGGGGAACGACCTCATCCACGCGCCGACAGGTGCCGTGCTGTTGCAGCTGCGGTGGCTTTGCCTGGAAGGTCGGCATGACCCGGTCGATGAGCTCGAGCAACCCGTGTTCGCTTGGAAGTAGGCCCTCGCGCGCAAATCACGCGGCGGACATCCGAGTGGTACGTACGTACCAGGAACGATGCCGACCCTACCTAGACTGGCAAGCATGGCTTTCGGTTCGAACGTGCACTCCGTGACCCACGACGGCCTGCTGCGGATCGAGGACTGCCTGGATGCCGAGGGCGGGATACTCGTGCCGCCCGGTGTGACGCTGATCTCACTCATCGACCGCAACATCGCGAACGTCGGCGACTCACCCGCCTACCGCTACCTGGACTACACCGGCCATCATGAAGGCAGAGTCGTCGAACTCACATGGAAGCAACACGGCGTCCGCGTGCAGGCGATCGCAGCGCGTGTGCAACGACTCACCGACCGGGGTGACCGGGTGGCGGTTCTCGCGCCGCAGGGTCTGGACTACGTCGCCGGATTCTTCGCCGCGATCAAGGCGGGGGCCATCGCGGTTCCGTTGTTCGCGCCCGAATTACAGGGCCATGCAGAACGTCTCGAGATCGCGCTCCGCGATGCGCAACCGTCGGTCGTGTTGACCACCTCAGCAGCGGCCGAGAATGTTCACACCTTCCTATCCGAGCTCGACAACGTAAGCGCGCCGCGCGTCGTCGTCATCGACGATATCCCGGACACCGCCGCTGATGAGTTCGTACCCATGGATGTCCGCATCGATGACGTCTCGCATCTGCAGTACACATCGGGGGCGACGCGACCGCCGGTGGGGGTGGAGATCACACACCGTGCGGTCGGCACGAATCTGATTCAGATGATCCTCGCTATCGACTTGCTGGACCGAAAAGTACACGGCGTCAGCTGGTTACCGCTCTTTCACGACATGGGTTTGTCGATGATCGGATTTCCGGCGGTGTACGGCGGACACTCCACCCTCATGTCGCCTACGGCGTTCATACGGCGCCCACAGCGGTGGATCAAGGCACTGTCGGACGAATCGCGTGACGGCCGTGTGGTGACAGCGGCGCCGAACTTCGCCTACGAGTACACCGCACAGCGGGGCATGCCGGCGGCCGGCGAGGATATCGATCTGAGCAAGGCAGTGCTCATCGTCGGGTCTGAACCGGTCAGCATCGAAGCGATCGACAAATTCAACGGCGCGTTCGCGCCACACGGCTTGCCGGCGACCGCGTTCAAACCCTCATATGGCATCGCAGAGGCGACGCTGTTCGTGTCGACCATCGCCCCCGATGCTTCGGCGACGGTCGTGCACCTCGACCGTGACCAACTGGCCTCCGGCCGGGCAGTGCCTGTCACAGCGGATGCCCCGAGTGCGGTGGCGCACGTGTCGTGCGGGCAGGTGGCCCGCAGTCAGTGGGCGGTCATCGTCAATCCAGAGACCGGAACGGAAGTACCCGACGGCCGAGTCGGCGAAATCTGGTTGCACGGCGACAACGTCGGCCGCGGTTATTGGGGGCGGCCTGACGAATCGCATCGGACGTTCGACGCCACGCTCACGTCACGGATCCCTGCGGGCAGTCATGCGGAAGGTGCACCGGTTCAATGCAATTGGTTGCGCGCCGGGGACCTGGGTGTCTATCTCGACGGCGAGCTGTATGTCACCGGCCGACGCGCCGACCTCGTCGTCATCAACGGCAGCCATCACTATCCGCAGGACATCGAGGCCACTACCGAAGAGGCCTCACCCATGGTGCGGCGTGGGCACGTCACGGCGTTCACCGTGCCTGCTGCGGACAACGCTGACGCCGGCGAACGTCTGGTCATCGTCACTGAACGTGCACCAGGCACCGGCCGTGCCGATCCGGCGCCCGCGGTTGAAGCCATCCGAGCGGCCGTGTTGCACCGGCATGGAATCGCCGCCTCCGACGTCAGATTCGTAGCAGCCGGTTCCATTCCGCGCACGACCAGTGGCAAACTGGCGCGGGGCGCTTGCCGTGCCGCGTACGTCGACGGAATGTGGCGGTGAGGTTCAACGGCGGCGGACGAGGCGGCACCGCACCCCGAAGTGGTCGGAGGGAAAGACGCGCGCAAGTGCGCCGGACAGCGGTTCCGTGCCCAACAGATCGATGGCTGCCGCAGCCCAGGTAGGACCTTTCAGAAGCACGCGATCGAAGCGGGCATGCCTGTGCTTGTTCCTGCTGTCCAGCCGCATCAAGTTGATGGACGTGTCCTCTGTGAAGCCTGGCTCATGTGGGCGCAGCATCGGCCAGACGTCGACGAAGGGTGCGACGATCTGCTCGTTCTCGGCGTCACGCATGTTGAAGTCGCCCAGCACAACTGCGTCGTCGACCGAGCGAAGCGCGCGGAACATCCGGCGAAGTTGGCGGCTGCGTAATCGGGCGGCCGCCTTGCCACTGTCGAGATGTACCGAGCAGACGATCGTCCGTGTGCCTCCGATAATCACCTCGGCCTGTAGGAAGCCGCGTGACATCCGGCTGCGCAGCCGGGTGTAGCCGACGCAGCGCAGGGGCATTCGGGACAGTAGAAGCATGCCGTAGTTGCCCACGTCGTGTTCGGTGACGGCAGCGCAGAAACAGTGCTCCCGCACCCACGGATGGGCGAGCAGAATCTCCAGCGCGTCCGGCGTCACCTCTTGAAACACCATGATGTCGGGTCGGTGTTTCGACATCAGCTCGACGATCGCGAGATGGCGTTCGGCGGCGAAATGCGGGTCGTTCCAGATGTTGAATGTCGTCAGGGTCAGCTCGTCACGGTCGTTCGCGCCGGACGCATCGGCATATCGCCACTGACCCTCCGCTGCGTCGAACGACGCGACGGGAACGTCGCGCCGGCGAGGCGTCAGCTGCCTGCGTAGCCGCTCGAGAACGCGATGCACGCCGTGCATTCTCCTTCAGTTGTCCGCGAAGCCGATGATCCCAACGTTGGGCCCGTTATCGTGCGGCCCACGATCGACTTTCGACAACGGTGCGTTCTTCAAGCTCAGGCCGAGCGATCCCCGGCCCGCGGTGGCGGTCATCGTGAGGACCAGCGTGCCTGACAGGTGTTCTCTTCCCGGCGGCGGTGGTGCGTATTCACAGACTGCAGTTGGTGGGCTCACTGGTTGTACGGCTGCTCCTGCACCAAGTTGAAGCCGCGTTCGACGAGCGGGAACGAGCGCGGGTCCATTCGGGTGAACCATGCATGGATTCGGTGTCCGGCATAGTCCTCGCCATCGATCACAATCCGGTCGGTGCCGGGCTCGGGCCACCAGTAGGTCAGCCTGATCCTCGTCGGCGCCTCCTGGAACGTGCCCAGCTCTATCCGGTTGCCGAGGTCGATGAAGTGTTTGGCCGGATCGATGGTGCCGCCGAACACCTCGAACGAGTCATCCATGCGCTGCACGGTCACCATCACGGGATCAGACATCAGGAAAGGGCGATCGAATATCACTCGACGCCAACGGAGTTCGTCGGTGAGCAACGGATCGCGCCGGTATCCTTCGGCGGAGAACCCGTCCACCTGCCAGATGCCGTACAGGTTGGGCGTCGGTCGGGTGAACTGTTGCCATCCCGGCCCGCCGAACGCGGCCAGTAGGACAAGGCCGACACACACCTGCGCCATCAGCGCCACGCGGTTGGCGCGACGGCCGGTAAACAGCGGCACGTATTCGGTGGCCGGGATCGCGCGGTCGGTGAACAACACCACGAACAGTCGACGTGCGTAGGGCGCAAGTAGGAACAGGCCCAATAACAGCAACTGCGACGACACCGACTTGAGGCGGATGTCATAGGTCATGTTGAGGATGAACACCTGCGTCAGGTCGAACGCGCACACCAGCGCTCCCGCCACGGCCGTTCGGGGCAGCAGGAGGAGCAGGCCACCAAGCACTTCCGCCGCGCCGAGCAGTATTTGATACGGCTGGGAGATGCCGACCTGCGCCCAGAGCGCGCCCGTGGGGCTGAAGTTGCCATACGGCTCGACCAGTCGATTCAGCACGAACGGCATCTGCGTCGGGATTACCTTCGCCATCCCGAAATAGAACATCGCCGCAGCAAGCAGGAGCCGCAGGACCGTCCACACCCATGTCTGCAGCTGGTCATAACGTCGCCGCCGTAGGTCGAGCAGTGTCCAGACCAGCGTTGCCCATGCGGACAGGACCGCGACGCAGAAGAGCGCCGTCCACTGAAATGCGCTGTCGCTGCCGACCTGGGTGCCTTCCACATGAGGCCCAAGCAGACGGGTGCCGGTCCACTCGATCGGCGGGCGCATCACCTGAATCAGTCCACGCATCGCCGACCATGGCCCGTCAATTCCGATGCCCGCCAAGGTGACCGGGATCAGGCCGATCACGAGCGCGAGTCCGAATGAACCGAAATAACAGGTGCCGAACCGGAAGGCGATTAACGTCGCCATGCTCCATTGTGGCCGCTGTGCCGTTGCATCGGACGTGTCCGTGGCCTCGGTACCGGTCATCACCCCATACTCAGGGCTGGACGGTCGACACTCAAGGCGCTGAGCAACTAGGCACGACGCGCTTTGATTGCTCGCCGGTCCGTGCAGGTCTGTGGTCGCAGTGGGACGGGCATCGACAGCGGGGCAGGTACCTGGTCAGGGGCCGTACCGAGGTGTTGGACCGGGGGTCAGCGTTCTTTCAGCGAGGCATCCGAGACTGTCGGGGTGCCGCCCATCGGTCCGACCACCGCACCCCCGGTTCCCACTCCGACGCCGATGCCTCCCCTTCCGGACCCCAACTTCAGCAGGTTCGGCCACGGGGTCTCGTTGCTCGGTGGTTGGCTCCCGCTGACCGTCGAGATCGTGACGGTGGTGATCCTGATCGTCGCGATCGGTTGGCGGACCCGCCGATGGCGAGCTATCTGCGTTCCGGTCGCCGTGGGAATCGGCGTCATCGCCGCGCTCGGCGCCCGCGCCTACATGAACTCTCAAGGGCTGGCGTCCGACCCGGCGCCTTGGAAGCTGTGGGTGTGGTCGTCGATCTTCGCAGCGTCGATCGCGTTGGCAGTGCTGGGTTTTCGCGGCGCGAGATGGTGGAGGCGGGGTCTGTCCATTGCGGCGACTCCGCTGACCTTGCTGTGTGCCCTTGTGGCGCTGAACAACTGGGTGGGCTACTACCCGACACTGCAGAGGGCGTGGGGAGATCTGACCTCGGGCCCGCTGCCCGATCAGACCGACGTGTCCGATCTGGCAGCGCTGCGTGGCACGCGGCCGGAAACCGGCAAGCTGGTGCCTGTTGATATACCCAGCGAGGCGAGCGGCTTTAAGCATCGGCGCGAATTCGTGTACCTCCCACCGATATGGTTCACCGGGGATGCTCCGCCACGGCTTCCCGCGGTGATGATGATCGCCGGGGAGTTCAGCAATCCGACCA
>JAVRPG010000480.1:0-5299 GCA_032162325.1 Mycobacterium sp.
AACCGCCATTGCTGCTTAAGGTAAGAGGAGTCGATGCACACATGAGTGCACCGTTTGAAATCTGCTCCAAGCGAAGCGTTGTCGCCGTTCTGGCGTCGGGAGTCGTGATCTCCCTCACAGCGCTCACCGGAGGAATTACGCCGGCGTTCGCCAAGCCGGACACCGATCAGGTCGTGACCACGACGGCTCCGGCTCCGGAGCCGAAGGTGCAGGCTCCTGAAGAGATCGAAGCCCCGCCACAACAGGCACCGCCGAAGGCGCCGGCACCGGTGGCGGTGGCTCCGAGCGTCGAGTCACCACCGCAGACGCAGCAGGTGGTTGAACCGCCTCCTCCACCTGTCACGCAGTCGACAGTCGCGCCGGTCGTCACTCCCGTCGCGCCTGCGACGCCGACGACAGTGAACCCGCCCGTGACGAAGGTCGAGTCACCGGCACCGCGCGTCGTGGCCCCGCCGGCCTCCGAGCCGGTCTCCGAGCCGCCATCGGTGACCTCAACCGCGGCCAAGCAGAGCCCGGCGACTCAGACGTCGTCCGTCCCGTCGGCTCCCGTCGCCACTAGCGCTTCTCCAACGGCGTCTGTCGGCTCGGCGCCGCCGTCCGCGGCACTGGTCGCGCCAAGCTCGGCGATGGGTGATATGCCGCCGCCGAGCACGTCTCCGGTGACACCGTCGAGCGGGTCGGCAACACCGGGCAGTGAGTCAAAGGCAAGCGAGCCAACGGTGAGTGCTGCTCAGAGTTCCTCCGCGGCGACGACCGGCGGGTCAACCCTCTCGATATCGGAGGCCGCGAAGGTCATCGAGACATCTGAACCGCAGACCCTGCAGGCGCCCAAGGGGGATATCGAGCTCGCCAGCAACGCGAAACCCGTTGAGGTAAAAGCGGATCCGGCTCCGAAGCAGGACGTTGACGCCATCGCGAGCTCGATCGGCCTTGACCTGGGTATGAAAGGCCCACTGGGTGTCGATGCCAGCGCAAAAGCCGACGCCCGGCTGGCCAGCGACCGAGTTCGGGACCGCGATATCCGCCAGTGGAGTCCGGACTGGGTGCAATACGACGAGTACTACCGGCCGATCCTCCTCAATCCGTATCGAGAGAGGGTGCGGATCGTCTACATCTATGACTACGCCCCTCGGATCGTGTGGATCCCGCCGCTGGCGCGGATCATCTTGGATGTGGCCCAGTTCTCCGCGTACAGCTTCACCGCAGTCGTCGACACCGCGGCCAACCTGGTCAACGCGGCGGCCCAGACGGCGGTGAACGTGGCGGTCGGCAGCTTCTTCGGTGGCGGCTATGTGCCGGCGTTCGGGCTGCCGCTACCGCCGCCTCCGCCGCGGGTGTTGCGTTACGACAACGTCCCCGTCCAGGTGCGTTACTCGAACGCGACATATGAGCCGTTCCGGGTGCGGCGCATCGTCGACGTCGGTGACGACTCCCGTTTCGGCGAGCGCAAAGTGTTGCTCGACGGTGCAACGCCCGCGTGGGGTGTGTGGACGCAGACGCCAAGCGGTGAACGGCAATTCGAGGTCCACAAGACCCAGCAGTTCCCGGGCCTTGACGATCCGCAGGAGGCCCCGCTGCCCGGTGACTACAATCTGAGGCTGGCCTCGGACGAGGCATCGTCCGGCCTGTCCGGGAGGGACATCTTCCTGTACGTCGCCGCAGGGGTGACCGTGGCACTGGGCTTCGGTGCCATCGCGCTCGCCCTACTCCTGGGACGTCGCCGGCCACAGCATTAAGGAGAGCGCGACGAAAGAGGGGCACCCGAAGTGGGTGCCCCTCTTTGTATGCCTTTGTGTCAGCGGCTCTGGTGCACGCTGGTGTCGACCTGCGGCACCGTCACCTGCGGGCCCATGTTGTTGACCCAGTCGTTGTGGCCGATGTCGGCTTGGGCCGGACCGGCAAGGCCGAGCACCGCGGCAGTCAGTCCGCCGGCGATGATGGTGGCAAATCCGAACTTCTTCATTGCTCTGTCCTTCTCTTCTTTGTTCGAGCCGTGGCGCTAAGTCTCGGTTCGGACTTTCTGTGTGCCGGTGAGGATGTGTCCTTCTCCGTTATGGTTGTGTAAACAGACAGGTCAGAGGTTTAATTCCGATGGCAGTAATTGATCGGTGGTTGGCAGCAATCGACCACCTGTGCGCTTCCAAACTGCCCCATTTCGCGGCGGCGAGTGACAGTGGTCACCAAACCGGCGTGCGCGCATTCGGCAAACGTCAGTCGGCGCCCTTGCCGTTGTCGACGCGGTAGACCGCGCCATGGATCGCGGCGGCGTCGTCGCTCGCCAGGAATGCGATCGCCTTGGCCACGTCGACCGTCTCCATGAATCCGCGGGGCGACGCGATGCGCATGATCAGGTCCCAGTCGGCGTTGTCCGGAGGGATGAACTCAGTGGACTGCGCCGTGGGCATGCCGCCCGGGCACACAGCGTTGACGCGCAGCTTCTCCTTCGTGAACTCGATGGCCAACGCGCGGGTCAGTCCGATCAGCCCGTGCTTGGCCGCGCAATACCCCGCCGAGTAAACCTCGCCCTCCACACCCGCGATCGACGCGACGTTGACGATGTTGCCGCCGGCCGCCAGCAAGTGCGGAAGTGCAGCACGGCACAGGTAGAACGGCCCGTTGAGGTTCACTGCGAGGTCCTTGTTCCACTCCTCGTCCGTCATCGTCGGCGTGTGGCGCATCTGGTGGAAGCCGGCGATGTTGGCCAGTATGTCGAGGCGCCCGAACTCGGCGATGCAGTCCGCGACCGCCTGTGTGCACGCAGCCGGATCGGAGATGTCCACCGACGAGTACTTGCCGCCCGGCACTTCGGCGAACACCTCGGCCATCCGGTCGGCGTCGCGCGCTATCCCGAACACGGAGGCGCCCCGTTCGGCGAACAGTTTCGCGGTCGCGGCGCCCAGTCCCGCCGATGCGCCGGTGACCAATGCGACCTTGTCGCCGAGCTGAGTCATGGCAAGACCCTCTCACGGGCCGTCGCCGGGTTACACAGCGGCGCGCGGTCGTGCGGGCGGGACCGCCGCCAACAAGGCGCGGGTGTAGTCGTGCTCGGGTTCGGCGAACAACTCCGCTGCGGGCCGGTACTCGACCGCCGCACCGTCGCGCATGACGAGCACGACGTGGCTCATCTGCTGGATGACCGCCAAGTCATGGCCGATGAACAGATACGTCAGCCCGAACTCGCGCTGCAGTTCGGCAAGCAAGTCGAGGACATGCGCCTGTACCGAAACATCCAACGACGCAGTGGCTTCGTCGAGGAGCAGCAGCTCAGGCTGGGCGGCCAGCGCGCGGGCGATGCTCACGCGCTGTCGCTGTCCACCGGAGAGTTCGTGCGGATATCGGGACGCGAACGACGTGGGGAGGCCGACGAGTTCGAGCAGCTCCGCCACCCGGGCCTGACGGGCACGCTTACCGGTCGCGAGTCGGTGCACGCGCAACGGTTCATCGATGGCCGTCTGCACCCGCGCACGTGGGTTCAGCGACGAGAACGGATCCTGAAAGACCAGACCGATCCTGCGGCGCAGCGCTTTCTCTGCGGCGCCCCGCACGCCGAACACGTCCACGCCGTCCATCTGTGCGGTGCCCGCGGCCGGTTCGACGAGTCCGGTCAGCGCCCCGGCCACTGTCGACTTGCCCGAACCGGACTCGCCGACCAGTCCCAATGTCGTCCCGCGCCGGATCTCGAACGAAAGATCCTTGACGGCATGCACGGTCGACCTGCCGACCGGCGTGGTCACCGCGAATCGCACGCCGAGCCCGTCGACCCGCAGCAGCACCGGCGCGTCGTCCGGCGCGGGTGCAGGCTCGGACCGGCCTACGAGCGGGCGTGCCCGCAGCAGTTCGCGCGTGTAGGTGTTCTGCGGCTCATCGAAGACGTCGAGGATGGGCGCCTGCTCGACGATCTCACCGTCGCGCAACACGGTCACGTCGTCGGCCACTTGTCCGATGACCCCGAGGTCGTGGCTGATCCACACCACCGCGGTGCCGAAATCCCGTTGCAGCCTGCGGACCAGGTCGATGATCTGGGCCTGCGTCGTCACGTCCAGCGACGTGGTCGGCTCGTCGGCGATCAGCAGTTCGGGATCGCAGGCCAGCGCGATCGCGATCATCACCCGCTGGCGCTGGCCGCCCGACAGCTGGTGCGGATACGCGTGCAGGCGCGTCTGCGGGTCTGACAGACCGACCGCCTCAAGCAGCTCGAGAGCCCGTGCGTTCGCCTGCCGCCGCGTCATCTTTCGATGTGTCTCAAGCGATTCCGTGATCTGGCGCTCCAGCGTGAGCAACGGGTTGAGCGAGGTTCCCGGGTCCTGGAACACGAAACCGATCCGGCCGCCGTGCACGCTGCGTAGCAGCCGCGGAGAGGCGCCGATGAGTTGGGTGGCCGCGTCGCCGCCCAGCATGCTGCTGCCGTTCACGACAGCACCGGGGGTATCGAGCAGCCCGGTCGCCGCCAGCGCGGTCATCGTCTTCCCTGACCCGGATTCGCCGACGATGCCCAGCGTCTGTTCGCGGTGCACGTCGAACGCGACACCGCGGACGATCTCGCGCCTGCCGATCCGCACCTGCAGGTCGTGCACGCTGAGGACGGGGTCGGTCACCGTTTGCTCCTGGCCTCGATCATGGTGCGCTGCTTGGGATCCAGCACGTCGCGCAGCCCGTCACCGACCAGGTTGAACGCGAGCACGATGACGAAGATCGCGGCGCCGGGGAACACCGCCATCCACCACGCCATCGTCACGAATCCTTGGGAGTCGAAGATCATCCGGCCCAGCGACGGCTGCGGGGGCTGGATGCCCAGCCCAAGGAACGACAGCGCCGCCTCGGACAGAATCGCGAACGCCAGCGACAGCGATGTCTGCACGATCAGCGGCCCGGCGATGTTCGGAACGATATGGCGGGCAAGGATATAGAGGTTTCCGGTGCCCATGGCGCGTGAGATCTGGACGAAGGGTTCGACGCGCACGCCGAGTGTGCTCGCGCGGGCCACCCGAGCGAAGACCGGTGTGTAGACGATGCCGATCGCCAGGATTGTCGTCGTCGTTCCTGGCCCCAGGATCGCGACGACCGCCAGCGCAAGCAGGAGGACGGGGAATGCGAACATGACGTCGACGATGCGCATGAAGATCGTGTCGATCCAGCCACCGCGGTAGCCAGCGAGAACGCCGACCGCCACGCCGACCACAACGGCAAAACCCACACTGACGACTGCGACCCGCATGGACACGCCGACGGCCACCAGCACTCGAGAGAACACGTCGCGTCCCAACTCGTCGGTACCGAACCAATGGCCGCCGCTCGGCGG
>JAVRPG010000481.1:0-3763 GCA_032162325.1 Mycobacterium sp.
GGAACGCGCGGGCTTCGACTTCGAGGTGTCCAGCGACCACTACTTCCCGTGGCTGGCGTCGCAGGGACACGCGCCCTACGCCTGGTCGGTGCTCGGCGCCGTCGCCCAGGTCACCGAACAAGTCGAGCTGTTCACCTACGTCACCTGCCCGACCATGCGTTACCACCCCGCGGTCGTCGCGCAAAAGGCCGCCACGCTGCAGATCCTCGCCGACGGGCGGTTCACCCTCGGAGTAGGCAGCGGCGAAAACCTCAACGAACACGTGGTCGGAGGGCGCTGGCCGACGGTGTCGCGGCGCCAGCAGATGCTCAAAGAGGCCATCCAGATCATTCGCGAGCTGTTCACCGGGGAGCTGATCGACTGGAAGGGCGAATACTTCGAGGTCGACTCCGCCCGGATCTGGGACGTCCCCGAGACACCCGTCGCCATCGCCACCGCGGTGTCCGGCGAGCGCTCGGTCGACATGTTCGCGCCGCTGTCGGACCATCTGATCGCCGTCGAGCCGAACAAGGACCTCGTCGACGCGTGGCACGACGCGCGGCGGGCAACCGGGCTACCGGGCGGCGTGCGGGTGATCGGGCAGATACCGATCTGCTGGGACCCCGACCGTGACGCCGCGGTGCAGCGTGCGCACGATCAGTTCCGCTGGTTCGGTGGCGGCTGGGCCGTCAACGCCGACCTGCCCACGACGGCAGGCTTCGAAGGCGCCACGCAGTTCGTCCGGCCGGAAGACGTCGCCGACTCCATCCCGTGCGGACCCGACCTCGACGCGATCGTCGACGCGGTGCGCAAGTACTGGGAAGCAGGCTTCACCGACATCGCCCTAGTACAGATCGGCGACGACGGCCAAGACCTGTTCCTCAAGGAGGCGGCTGGCTCACTTCTGGAAAAGCTCCGCACCGAATCCCACTGAGAGGAACCAAGTATGCCGCGCGGTAAAGGGATCTACGACGACGAAGATGAGCCGAAGGGCGGGCGTCCGGGGCCGAAGGACGAGGGCGGCGAAGGCGGCATGGCGACACGCGAGAACACGCCTGACGTCGACGAGTCCAGCGAGGAGCCCACGGACTGACCGTTACTCGTTGTTTCTGCCTTCCCAAACCGCGGGTCACGCTCCGAACCGCGAACGTCGCTTCCCCGAACACGGTTGGTTCACACGGCGAGAATCAGGTTGCCAGCGCCCTTAACCGGTTGCACATGCCCGATGGAGGCAGCAGGAGGCCCCCCAAGTACAGAAAAGTACCGCAGAAGCACAGGGGATCAGAACCCATTATTAAGCGGATTTGACTCGGCGTTGACCTGCACTTGACGTTTCTTCCTTGTCGCGCAACAGGTCTCGTTCTGGGAGAATGAAACCATCAACCACCGTGCGCGTTCGCCCGATCGATCGAGGAGGAATAGCCATGTCCGTGTCCGAGGCGGCCAGCGGCGTTGTCGACGAATGCGTGGACTCGACGGAGTTAGCCCCCCGGGCGCCGACGGGTTCCACCTAGAGCCCAGATGTCGCGTATGCAGAAACGATGTGGTGCGCACGTCGCTTAGTGTGACACCGAATCGCGGTCAACAGCGGCACCGCGAACAAGAGACGCATCATCATCTAAACAGTCCTGCCACCGGTCGCGGAGCCGTCGTTACACGGTTTTCGCCTCGACGACGCTATAAGGCGAGGCAGTTTGCACCACTCGCGTCATCCGCAATCCGGCCCGTCCCAGCAGGTCGTGGTATTCGGCTGCGGTGCGTTCGCGACTGCTTCCGACGAGCAGCATTTCCAGATCCGCCCACTTGCCGGGGAAATCGCGGTCGTGGTCGGGTAACACGGTTTCGATCAATAACACCGTCGCGTCACCACCGGCTGCCGCACGCACGTTCCGCAGAATCGCCACCGCCTGCTCATCGGGCCAGTCGTGGATGACCATCTTCATGATGTAAGCGTCTCCGCCAGCCGGGACGCCGTCGAAGAACGACCCCGCCTCTAGGCGTACCCGGTCTTCGGCTCCCTGTTGCCGCAACAGTGCCTGCGCTCCGGCGACGACTTGCGGCAGATCGTAAAGCACACCCTGTGCAGCTGGCGTCGTTGTCAGGATGCCAGCCAGCAGTCGGCCATGCCCGCCGCCGACATCCACAATCGTCGAGTAGGGGCTGAAGTCGTATCCGGCGATTATGGTGGTCTCCGCCACCTCTGAGAGACTGGTCATGGCGTGGTTGAAGAGTTCCGCGAACTCGGGGTCGTCTTCCAGGTAGTCGAAGAACTCCTTGCCGCGTAGCGTTGGAATGATCGTCTTGCCGGTCTTGACCGATTCCGCCAGCAGACTCCAGTGTTCCCGGTGTTGCGGCGAACCGATGAACCGAGCCCACCCGGATGTGGATACCGGCGCGTCGGAGCGCAGGGTCTCCGCAAGAGGGGTCAGGTCGTAGCGGCCGTCGCGGTGCTGGCGGAATACGCCGCGACTGATCAACGCCCGCATCAGCCGCTTGAGTGCGTCGGAATCCGCGCCTACACGGTTTGCCAACTCATTTAGGGGTAGGGGCCCTTCCGCGAGGGCGTCGGCGATACCGAGTTCGGCGGCTGCATGGACCGCCTGCGACACCCACGCCCCTACTGTCAGCTCCATCAACGCGATCGGCGGCGGAACCATCCGTTGATGGAGGCGATCGAGGTGGTAGCGGAAACGTTCGACGGCCCGAACAAGTTTGGCGGGCGGAACCTTGGCTTTGGTCGGCAAAGTGCCTTCTCCCCCGGTAACGGAACACTCGCAGCCCCTCAGGCGCGTATCACGCCAGAGAAGTCAGTAGACCACGATCGGTCGCACTGCATACGGTGATTAGCGTCCCCGAACTGGGCCGCCGTGTTGCCAACGGTGCATCACCTAGACGGTCATTCCGGTGCCAGCAGATGCACCTCGATCTCGTCGCGGGTGAGGGAACCGGAAAGATAACCGTCCGGCGGTGTCGGCATCGTTGCTATGTCGATGCCTAGGCGGAGCGGTTGGCTCGCGGGCCGTAACGGGAACAGCGGAGGGTCCGAGTCTTTGACCGGCGGTCGGACGTAGCGCATGAATCTGCGGTTCGGTCGTCCGCTCGGGATGGTGATTGCCATGGGGGCATCGTCGCACCCGATGGCGACACGCCAATCCGTTCCCGGAACTCGCCGGTGACTTGGGGAACAGGTCTGACTGAGCATCGGTGGTCGTCGAGGAGAGGTCACTAGGAGCAAAGTACCTTCATCCTCGCCTGGTGGGATTTCCACTTTGAACCGGATTGTGTGCGGTTGAGTAGGACGGCCACGGGAGCCTGTCGCGTGCATATGAGCGGGCGGCAGGGCACGGTTGGGGGTGTGCTCCTCGGGAAGGTCCTCGATCACGGTGAGCCGCCGGTCCGCTGCCGGGCCTTGCTCACCTCGGCGTGCTTGACGCGGTGCCGTCGATCGCCCATGCGGCGTGCCTGAGCTGCCAGTGGATCGACCAGCCCGGCAACTCGATGTCGGACGAGGGGTGGCGGGTAGCCGCCGCCGCAGTAGCGCGCCGTCACGAAAGCTCGCACGGGGAGTTTCGCGGTCAACCGGCCCAGTAGCTCAGGCCGCTGGGGTCATCCTGCGCTGATTTTCTGGTCCAACGGCACCACGACGCTCGCCTCCGGCGAATTCTTTGCTTCCTGGTATGCCGACTCAAGAGTGGCCGGAACCGCTTCTAGGTCGCGGTATACGCCCATCAGTTGCTCCAGGACCTTGATTCGTTGCTGACTCGCCTCGTCCACCGCCCGCCGG
>JAVRPG010000482.1:0-3241 GCA_032162325.1 Mycobacterium sp.
GGCGATGATCACCGCCGGCGGTATCCGGCTGCCGTCGGCGAGGATCACACTGTCGCGTTCGACCGCCTCCACGGCAGCGACGACCTCGACGCGGCCGGCCCGCACGGCGCCGACAAGGTCGTCGGCCAGCGTAGGGATGCGGCCTGTCTGTTCCACTGTCGCCTTCAGCCCGAGCGGCGGCCGGTTGAAGCCGTAGGCCGACAGGTCGCCCCACATCAGGCGCTCGGAGAACCCGATGATCGGATCGACCGCGCCCGCGGGCGCCCAGGCGAAAAGCTCGAGCAAGATGTCCGATGGAAACGGTCCGATGGCGCGCCGCACGAGATGTGGCGGTGTGCGGACCGCAAGCCAGATCCGGCGCGCGCCGTTGTTGGCGAGCTGGACGGCGATGTCGGCGGCCGAATTCCCGGCGCCCACAACGAGGACGTCGCGGTCGCGGAAGGGCCAAGCGTTTTTGAAGTTGCCGGAGTGAACGAGCTCGCCGCTGAAGTGACTCAGGCCTGGCCAGGGAGGGATGGTGGGCGTGCGGTAGTTGCCCGTGGCGAGGACGATTGCCCGTGTTCGGATTTCGCCTGACGATGTGTCGAGTCGCCAGCCGCCTCCGATGCGGTCGACCCCGTCGACTTCACAGCCCAGCTCGAGCGTGATGTTCTGCCGCCGCACGTAGTGGTCGAAGTAGCGAACCATGTCCTCGCGCGTTGGCCAACGGCCGGCGGCCAACGGAATCCGCTGTCCGGGAAGATGCGACAAGAACCCGGTGGTGTTGAGGCGGAAGTTGTCATAGCGCGTGCGCCACGAAATGGCCGGCGCCGCTGCTCGGTCGATAACGAGGGTCTCGATGCCGTGCTGATGCTCGAGTTGACGTGCGACGGCGAGACCGGCTGGGCCCGCCCCGATGACAACAGCGTCGTGGTTGTCCCGGATCTGTGTGGTCATAGGGACCTTTCTGTTAGCAACGTGAGCGCGGATTGCAAGCCGTCGGAGAACCGGGCGGTCTCGCGGACCGGTGCGTCGTGGTCCGCGGAGACGTCGACGTGCGGACAGCCCAAATACCTGGCCAGTGCCCGCTGGAGCCCTGGCGGCATCCGTCGGTCATTGGTCAGCACGATCACAGCGCACGGTATCGGCGGCGGAGGTGTGTTGCGCACATCGAATTGCGTCAACTGCCTTGCGGCGCACCACAGTTGGACCGGCCCGACATCGGCAGCGCGGGCGGCGGTCACGATTTCACGGCCGCGTGCGCCTGCGGCGTGGGCGAGCAATTCGCGACGGCCAATCGCTGCCGACAGCGCCCCGACGGCCGCGGCCACCGTCAACCCGCTCCGGAGATAGCGGTCGTTCCAGCAGGCCCCCGCACCGCTGAGTACCAGACCGGCAAAGCAGTTCGGCTCACGCTGGGCGGCGTGTATCGCAGTCGCGGCCCCGAGAGAATGGCCAATAAGGACCGGTTTCTCCGGCCCGAACCGCTCGGCCGTGGCACGAATCGTCGCCCGAGCACTCTCCCACGAAAACGAGGTTTCGCGGGCGGTCCCGTGTCCAGGCAGGTCTGGTGCCGCGACGCGATAGCCCGCTCTCCGAAGCGATTCCGCAAGCGATGCCCACGACATCGCTCCCGTCGAGCCCAAAGGATGCAACAGCACCAGCGGTGGAGCGGCGGCTAGTGCACCTGCAGATGATTTTGACAGACCTACTCCCTGCGGTGATCACTGAACTTAAGCGGCATGACTCCATCGTCACGATTTCCCGTCAGTAACACGATGTCGAGCCGTGTGTGGTTCATCGGGTACGGCAGAGATCTTTTGCTGTGGAACCGGTTACGGAGATGTCCGTCCTGGATGACGTCACGCACCCGTGAGACGTAGGGCTTCAGGGTCGAGCAGGCGACGTAGCCGCTGGGCGGTGTCTGTGGATGGAATGGGGATGAAGGTCACCAGACGCAGACGCGGATCGTCCGAGGGCGCCAGGCTATGTTGCTCCAAATGAAGGTCGCCGACCTCGGGGTGGCGGAACAGGCGCTCGCGTGAGGGCAGTGTTTCGACGTCGTAGCTTTCCCACGCGGCCCGGAACGCTTCACTGGTCTGGAGAAGCCGACTGACAAGGTCGGCGAAGGGCGGCTCGCCAAGCCGGGTACCGGCCTCGGCCCGAAACGACGCGACGTTGTACACGCCGGTGAGTTCCCAGTCCGGCATCAGCGTGCGCAGGTAGGGGTCGGTGAAAAGCAGCCATAGAAAGTTGCGGTCAGCCGCGGCGACTGTTGCGACGTTCGGGTACACCGCCTCGTACACGGCGTTCCATGCCAATATGGCCCAGTCCGGGGCGATCACTAACGCCGGGTAGTCCGCGAGGGCGTCGAGCAACCGCTGCACGTGAGCAGGGACGGTGCCTGGACTCGGGTCTGCGGCAGGTTGAGGCGCGCTGTGCCCGGCCAGCGCCGATAGGTAGACATGCTCCGCGTGCGACAACCGCAGGGTTCGGGCGAGCGAATCGACGACCTGCCGTGACGGGGTGACGTCGCGTCCCTGTTCGAGCCACGTGTACCAGGTGACACTGACACCCGCCAGGTAGGCCACCTCCTCACGACGCAGCCCGCGAGTCATCCGGCCGGCGATTTGGGGTAGGCCGAGGTGGGCGCGTACAAGCTGACGCCGGCGGCTTGTTAGGAACTGGCCCATCATGGTCGCGTTGCGCTTCATTGTTATTGTTGCGCCTCAGCGGTTTTGGTACAGCTGCGCGGCCGGGTGTGGTTAGGGTCACGCGCAAGTTGCATGTGCCTGCAGCCGAGCAGAACCAACACACTGAAGATGGCAATCAGTGGTGTCACGCGCCCTGACCCATTCGCTGGTTTCCCCTCGCTGTGTCCACAATTGCCCGCCTACCAGAACCTTGTCGCCCCGGCTACCATCCAACTTCGCACCCCAGCTAGCTGGAAGCGGTCCATGGCCGCCGGAGCTGTTAGAGCTCTTTGCCCTGATCAACGGCACGTCCAGGATGTTTGGGGTGCGCCGAGATCGAGGCTAGTAGCGCCACTACTAGCGTTGGCGCTACCTGCCCCTGGATCCTCGTGACTGCCATTGTCGGAGTTAGGAATCGCCACCTCCCTGGGCTGTCTAGTCAACGAGTAGTCGACGAACGCGGCCTATCCGTCCGGCGGGCACAGTCGCCACGCGCCGAGGCTGTATGCCAAATGCTGCACTGCCGGCAGTCGGTTTAGCTGACAGGACGGTGTTACCAACATCGGAAT
>JAVRPG010000483.1:0-5499 GCA_032162325.1 Mycobacterium sp.
GCCGACGCGTACTACTTCGCGCCGCAGAAAAACTTCGCCGGTGACGGCGGGCTGTGGATCGCGCTCCTGTCGCCCGCGGCGCTGGCCCGCATCGAGGCGATCGCCGGCTCCGGGCGCTGGGTGCCCGACTTCCTTTCGCTGCCGATCGCCGTCGAGAACAGCACCAAGAACCAGACGTACAACACCCCGGCCATCGGCACACTGATCCTGCTCGCCGAGCAGATCGATTGGTTGCGGGGCAGCGGCGGTCTGGACTGGGCCGTCAAGCGCACCGCGGACTCGTCGCAGCGGCTGTACTCATGGGCGGAGGCGTCGACATTCGCAACGCCGTTCGTGACCGATCCCGAGTTGCGGTCGCAGGTAGTCGGCACCGTCGACTTCTCCGATGCCGTAGATGCCGGAGCCGTGGCAACGATATTGCGGGCCAACGGCATCGTCGACACCGAGCCATACCGCAAACTCGGCCGCAACCAGCTGCGCGTCGGAATGTTCCCCGCCGTGGAGCCCGACGACGTCAGCGCGCTCACCCAATGCATCGACTGGGTGGTAGAACGCCTCTGACCTGCCGGGCGTGTCTGCAGGGTAACGAGCAGATAACGGGTTAGGGTCCAGCTCATCGGGCCCTAACGCGTAGCCCGGAGGAGGTCGATATGCGGGAACTCAAAGCCGTCGGGCTGGATGTCGACGGCAAACGAATTGTCTGCGAGGCCGACGACTCCGGGGAGAAGTTCATTCTGCGGGCCGATGACCGGTTGCGTGCCGCCGTGCGCGGTGACAAGACCGTCTCGACTCAAACTCAAGTCGTTGTCGAGGCCGCAAGCGGGCTGAGTCCCAAGGAGATTCAGGCCAAGATCAGGTCGGGCGCCTCGGTCGAACAGGTCGCCGCGGCTGCCGGTGCCGATATCGCGCGGGTCGAAAGGTTTGCCCATCCGGTGTTGCTTGAGCGCTCACGCGCGGCCGAGCTGGCAACCACCGCTCATCCTGTGCTTGCCGACGGTCCGTCGGTGCTGACGCTGCTGGAGACGGTGACGTCGGCGCTGGTGGCGCGCGGGCTGGATCCAGAGGACACCAGCTGGGACGCCTGGCGCAACGAGGACGGCCGCTGGACGGTGCAGATGGGCTGGAAGGCAGGCCTGTCCGACAACGTCGCGCATTTCCGGTTCACGCCTGGCGCGCATGGCGGCACCGTGACCGCGTTCGACGACGCGGCGTGCCAGCTGATCGACCCCGACTTCGCCCGGCCGCTGCGGCCGCTGGCCCCCGTTGCTCAACTGGACTTCGAGGAGCCGGAGCCGCCCGTCGCCGCACCGCCGCCGCCGCCGCCGCCGGCACCGAAGCCTGCGCCGGCCCGCAAGGGTAAGCCACCCGTCCCGGCATGGGAGGACGTGCTGCTCGGCGTGCGCTCCGGCGGCCAGCGCTGATCTCGCCTTGACCTGAAGTCCCGTTGAGGTCCTAGCGTCGACCTCATGATCAGCCTCGGCCCGATCGGCCTTGCCAGCAGCAATCCGTACACCGATGACGCGGCGGTTGTCGCCGACGAAGCCCAACGCGTGGAAAGCCTGGGATTCTCGACGCTGTGGCGGTCCGGCAACCTGCAGATGCTCGACGCGGCCGTGCGGGCCACCACAAGCATTCCGGTGGCCACGGGCGTCATCCCCGTGGATTCGGTACCCGCGGCCGACGTCATCACGACGTATCGATCCCTGCAAAGGATTCACGCGGGCCGCTTCATCGTCGGCCTGGGTGGCGCGCACGGGGCGCGGCCGCTGCAGACGCTCAATGCCTACCTCGACGCATTGGACGCCGCCGGAATCCCCGCCGAATCTCGGGTGCTGGCCGCGCTCGGGCCGAACATGCTCGCGCTGGCGCGGGACCGGGCCAGCGGTGCGTATCCGTTTCTGGTCACGCCGTCGTATGTGACGGATGCGCGAGCGGTGCTCGGTGCGGACAAGACGCTGGGGGTGCTGTTGATGGTCATGCCGACAACTGACCGCGAGGCCGCGCGACAGGCGGCCGCTACACCGCTGGACTTCCTGACGAAAGTGGGCGGATATCGCCGGAACCTGTTGAGGCAGGGCTTTTCTGAGCCCGATATCGACGACGTGAGCGACCGGTTGCTGGACGGCATCACCGCGTGGGGCGAACTCGATTCGATCGCCGCGCGCGTCGCGGAGTACCGCGCCGCCGGTGCCGATCAGGTGGTGCTGCGCATCCTCGGCGCCGACGACGAGCCGGCATGGCAGACGAGGCTGGCCGAAGCGCTCAACGGATGAGCCCTCCGAGAGCCATTGCCAGCAGGGCGAGCCACGCGCCCGCCACGCCGACGCCGGACCCCAGCACGAACCACCGCCACACCGGCAGCTTGCGCCATCCCCACACCGTCGGGGCCAGCCCGCCGACGGCCACCAGGTTGAGCCCGACGGCCAGCAGCGGATGCACCCGGGTCAATCCCAGGCTCAGCACCACAACCGCGGCGGCGGTCACCGCCGCGACGAATGCGGCCACCGTAAGACCCATCGCCCACGGGGTGGAGTCGTCGGTCACGGCGCGAGCCTAGCGCCAGATCGTCAGTACAGCACCGAAGCCAGGAACGCGCCGCGCGGCTCCTGATAGAGCCCGATGGTCATGAGGTTCATCATCGAGACAACGCGCAGTTCGTGCGCGAGACACCACCGCAACAGCTCGGTGTTGCGCATGGGCACGAGAAATCCCGGGCCGGCGAACTCCTCCGCCGCACCGATCAGGGCCTGGAGATCGTCATTGGTCTCGGCGACCGAATGCGAAAAGAACGCCACCCCGGTGGTGTAGCCCGTGATCCGGCCGTGCCGCTCGACCACACCCGCTGTTCCCTGCGCCACCGCGTCGCGGACTTCGCCCCCGCGATCGTGACCGTGCACACGAACACACAACGCGTCACAATCCTGGGCGTCAGCTTCTGTCGCTGCGCGAACGGTGTAGCCAGGCACCTTGAGCCCCAACGGCTTTCCCTGCATCACCGCGAACGGTTCACGCAGGTCGAATCCAAGCTTGGCGTACAGGCACATTGAACGGTTGTGATATGCGGACTGCAGCAACCGCACCCCGGGTGCGCGCTGTTGGGCGCTGCGTTCGAGCACGGCGTTCATCAGCGCCAGGCCGACCCGACGGTTCTGCACGTCAGGATCGACGGTGATGGGGCCGACACCGGGAATGATTGACCGTTCGTCGAGAAAGTTGCTCCCGAGAATCCGCCCCTCGTCCTCGGCGACGACACCGAAGAATCCGGGACGCGCGATCATCCCCGACAGCGCGCCGGTCGCGGCGTCGACCGACGGAAAATCGTGCGGGAAATTGTGGGCGTCGGCGATCGCCGCGAAAGCCTCATAGCAGATGCGTCCACACTCCGGCGCGTCCGCCGTCGTTGCCGGCCGGATCTGTAGCTTCATGACGCTGCCTCCCCCTAAGCCAATCTAGCCCTTTCGTAGAAGGCCAGGGCGGCAGCGGTCGCGACGTTGAGAGAGTCGGTCCCGCGCGACATCGGGATCCGCACCCGCATGTCGCTCGCCCGCATCGCCCATTCGGTCAACCCGGGTCCCTCGGCGCCGACGAGAATAGCCACCCGTTCGTCCGTGACTTCCGTCATCGCCTCCGGCAGCGGGCGGGCGGAGGGTTCGGGAGTCATCGCCAGCAGCCGAAACCCGTTCTCGCGCAGTAATTTCAGATCATGCGGCCAGGCCTCGGTCCACGCGTACGGCACCAGCAGCGCGTGGCCCATCGACACCCGAACGGCGCGCCGGTACAACGGGTCGGCACAGCCCACGCCGAACACCATCGCGTCGACGCCAAGGCCCGCGGCATTGCGGAAGATCGACCCGAGGTTCTCGTGGTCGTTGACCCCCTCGAGCACCGCCACCGTGCGGGCACCTTCGAGCACCTGCGCCACGGTCAGCTCGGGCGGGCGCGACGCCGACGCCAGCACCCCGCGGTTGAGATGAAATCCGACCACCTCGGCCATCACGTCGGCGTCGACCCGGTAGTACGGCGCGTCGACGTCGCCCAGATCCGCCTCGAGTTCGCCGAGACGCCGGTCGGTACCCAGCATGGCCCTGGGGCGGAACCGGGAGGCCAGCATGCGCTGCACCACCAGCACCCCCTCGGCGATCACCAGACCCTTGCCGCTGGGCAGATCGGGCCTGCGGTCCACGCTGTTGAGGTCGCGGAAGTCGTCGAGCCTCGGGTCCGCAGGGTCGGCGACGTCGATTACGTTGGCACTCACGCGCTTTCGTCGACGATTCCCGACATCAGATCGGCGGCCACCAAGAGCGTCTTCCGCTGGTCGGGCTCGAGGCGGTCGAGGCGTTGCTTGAGCCATTCCTGGCTGGCGCGGCGCTCGGCCTCGATCAGCTCGGTGCCGGCCCGGGATACCGACACCAGCGCCTGACGACCGTCGGCCGGATGCGCATCGCGCGCGACGAAACCCAGTTCGGCCAGCGAAGCGATGACCCGCGTCATGGACGGCGGGCGGACCCGCTCACGCGTAGCTAATGCCCCGGGCGTCATCGGGCCCTCCTTGGCAAGCGTCGACAACGCCGACAGCTGCGACAGCGAGACAGGGGAATCCGGACGCCGGAACCGTAATTGGCGAGCCAGACGGATCACTGCCAGCGACAGATCACTCGCCAGCCGGGCGTCGACGTCCTTCACAAGGCAAAGAGTACCTAGCACGTCTCGGGAAAACCGCGGAAACACCGGTCCATTTCTGACGTTGCCGTTATCGGCTACGTTGTCGGAGTGGCACCGGAACCGCCCGCACTGCCGGCCGTCCTGCTCAAGCCCTGGCCGGTCATCGTGGCGATCACCGCGGGTTGGCTCATCGCCACCGTTCTGGCGTTCACGGTGCCCTGCCTGCACGAGTGCCGGCCGTTCGCGGTCGCCGGCCTCGGCGTCGGCGTGCTCGGCACGTCGATCTTTCTATGGCAACGTCACGCCGTTCGCCGCGGATCGCGCGGTGCGCAAAGCGGGCTCAGCTGAATCGACCAAGGAGGACACGATGGCAGCACCGTTGTTGCAAGCACAGATCGACATCGACGCGCCGGTGGACAAAGTGTGGGCACTGATCTCCCGCCTCGGTCGGATGCCGCAATGGAGCCCGCAGTGCCGAATGATGAAGGCGATCGGCCCGCTGCGCCAGGGCACCCGGACCATCAACCTCAACCGCCGCAACTATCTCTTCTGGCCGACCACGAGCACGGTTACTGAAGTCATCCCGGACAAGAAGGTGGCGTTCCGGGTGAACATCAACCACACGATCTGGAGCTACGAACTGGAGTCAACCGATACCGGCACGCGCGTGACGGAGACCCGGCACGCCGAAAACGGCGTCACGGCGATCTCCAACATGGCGATCAATGCGGCAATGGGAGGCGTGCCCAGTTTCGAGTGTGAGCTCGTCGACGGCATGAACGAGACGCTGGCCCGCATGAAGGCCGCTGCGGAAAGCTAATCCGCAGTTTCGGTGAG
>JAVRPG010000484.1:0-2637 GCA_032162325.1 Mycobacterium sp.
CGCACGCGCGGACCGACTCCGGTGGCTGGACCCCGGGCGCGAACTCGGCGAGCAGCGCGGCGGCGACGGTCATGATCTCCGCCGGGGTGCGGTAGTTCACCGACAGCGACCGGTAGACCCAGCGGCCAGGTACGTGCGGCTCCATCATCGTGTCCCACGAGGTCGCTCCGGCCACCGACCGGCGTTGGGCGAGATCGCCCACCACCGTGAAGGATCGGCTCGGGCAGCGCCGCATCAGCACCCGCCAATCCATTTCGGACAGCTCTTGGGCCTCGTCGACCACGACGTGCCGGTAGGTCCAGTCGCGGTCCGCGGCGGCGCGTTCGGCGAGGTCCCGGGTGTCGCGCTCGATGAACCGATCCGCCAGGTCCTCGGCGTAGAGCATGTCCTGGGCGAGCAGGTGGTCCTCGTCGTCCATGAGGTCCTCGCGGCTGATCATGTTGTCCAGCACGCCTGCGGCGTACTCGGTCTCGGCCTTGCGTTCCCGCTCGGCGGTCTGGTCGGCGGCCTTGTCGCGGCCCAGCAGGTCGACCAGTTCGTCGAGCAGCGGCACGTCCGACACCGTCCAGGCGTCGCCGTCGGCGCGCCACAGCGACGGGTCGGCGCCCGCCGCGCGCAGCCGTTCCGGGGACGTGTACAGCTGTGCCAGCAGTGTTTCCGGCGTCAGGATCGGCCAGAGTTCGTCGAGCGCGGCAGTGAACGCCTCGTTGTCCGCGAGTTCCTTAAGCAGGTCCGACCGCACCCGCTCCCATGCGTTACGGTCGTCGCGGGTGAGCCAGCCCTTGCCGATCCGGGCAATCGCCCTCTCGGTGAGCACGTACGTGACGATCTCGCTGAACACCGTCCGGGCCTCGTTGTGCGGCTGCCCACTCGCACGCGCCTCCTTGATGGCCCACTCCGCGGTCTCGGCATCGATCCGCACCGTGACGTCCGCCAGTTGGATCGTCAGCGGATGCTCAGGCAGCCGCTGACGATCGGCGACCGCCGCCGCGAGTACGTCGAGGATTTTCAGCGAGCCCTTGAGCCGTGCGACGTCCGGGGTGTCCTCGGCGGTGACGCTCAAACCGGGCACGAGGTCGCCGGTGGTCATGAACACCACGTTGGACTCGCCCAGCGACGGTAGAACGCGGCCGATGTGGTTCAGGAACGCCGGGTTGGGCCCGACCACGAGCACGCCATGGCGCTCCATCCGCTCCCGCTGCGTGTAGAGCAGGTATGCGACGCGGTGCAGTGCGACAACGGTCTTCCCGGTGCCAGGGCCACCCTCGATGACCAGCACCCCTGGGTGATCGAGCCGGATGATCTCGTCCTGTTCGGCCTGGATCGTCGCCACGATGTCGCGCATCCTGTCACCGCGCGGCGCGTTGACCGCCGCGAGCAGAGCGTCGTCCCCTCGCTCGCCAACACCGGGGCGGCCGAGGACTTCGTCGGTGAAATCGACCACTTGACGCCCGCGGGTGTGGAACTGGCGGCGCCGGCGAATGTTCTCCGGGCTTGCGGAGGTGGCGACGTAGTACGCGCGCGACGCCGGTGCCCGCCAATCGAGCAACAGCGTTTCGTGGTCGTTCTCCTCGTCGAAGAGGCCGATCCGGCCGATGTACAAATGTTCGTCCGAAACGGTGTCCAACCGTCCGAAACACAGTCCGTCGTCCGCCACGTCCAGCCGCCTCATCGTTTTGCCCAGCGCACGCACCGCGGCATCCCGATCCACGAGTGTCCCGCCATCCTGGAGGTCGATGGGGCCCCGCAACGCCGCGCGGTACCTACCCCTCACACGCGCGCGCTCGGCGTCGAGTCGCGCGTAGAGCCCGGTCACGTAGCTCCGCTCGGACCGCAATTCCTCGTCGTACCCATGAGTTGACATATGCCCCTTAGTTTTCCCGGCTCGACGATCTCGCGTGGTTCATGCGGACACTGGCGGCGTCTCTCGGCCCCGCAATTCACGCCCCCCGTTTCCGCACCTTCTGGCTTCAGCCAGCGATTGTGCGGCACGACCCGGGTCTTGCCGCAAGCCCCCCGGTGCGCTATAGGTTGAAAGTGGAAGGCGAAAGTACGCTCCTTCCTTCCATCGTCCGCTATGGACAGCCAATCTCCGCATTAAGCCGCACGAGCGCTAACACCCACTGTTCGAACGTATGATCCCGAGAGTCGACGACGGACTGTCTTTGATGTAGCAGGGACATTTGTTACGGCACTGAGGGAACCGCGGCGACGGGTGTTACCAGGGTGTCCACAACCGTCCATCAACGGTGGGCTCTGGTCATGCCGTCGCACAGTGCGGTGAGTAACCGGGTGAGCGTGGGAGAGAAGTCGATCCCGATATGTGCCAGTGACGGTTCCTCGGCGTACAGGCGAGTGAGCGTCTCCGCGGGATGGGCGGCCTGCCAGAGCGGGGCAGTCATCGAGATCACCGCGATGATGAGGTCATTTGCCTGCTCAGCTGTCAGGGCACTACCCCGAGTGATGGCTTCCGTGAGGGGTGCCAGGGCGGCGCCGACCGTGAACTTGAAGGCCCGTACCCGTTCGTAGGTCACCTCGCGCTCGAGATTCAGGGTGACGTGGGTCAGCAGGTCGCAGAACAGGGGACGTTCGACGAGGGTTTCGGTGACCGCACGGGCGAGGTCCGCCGACGTCAGG
>JAVRPG010000485.1:0-2512 GCA_032162325.1 Mycobacterium sp.
GGCGCACATGCGCGGTATGGCCTCATCGCGATCTCCACGCCGAGCCCTCTCACGCGCCACGTACACATTGACGATCGGTAATTCGGTCAGGTTGTGTCCCCGGCGCACGAATACGTCGCTGACCTCTGCCAGGAGCTTGTGTCCGCGGTCACGCTCCGCAGCCGTGTGGCGGTGCACCAGCGCGAGGCCCAGCGTCATCCGGGCGAAGGTCAACGCCATATCATCACCGGATCGTTCGGCAATCCTTAGGGCATCCTCGATCTCGCGCATCGCGGAATCGTCGGGCCCCAGCACGCCATACGGTATTCCCCCGAAGTAGACGTAGGTGACCACCGTGGCGTAGGACACGGGGTCGGCGCTGCGGGCCATGGCCAGGCCCTGCCGCAGGTCCTCACTCCATCCGGGACGACCCAGCCACCACCGGGCAAGAGCCCGCGTCGTAAAGGCGACCGCTAACGGAGACCCCAAGAGGAAGTTGCCTTTAGACGGATCATTGTCGGCCAGGTCGATGACATGTTGTGACCACCGGAGCACGTCGGACCACTCGGCGCTTTCAATCTTGGCGAAGATCACCGGCACGGACAGCCCCACCGTCAAGGTCGCATCGCCGACCGACTCGATGAGGGCCCAGGCTTCGGATGCCAGCTGCGACGCCTCGCGGATGCGGTCGTGATACACGTGATCCATCACCAGCCCCGCCATGCCGATGGCCAGCGACGCCTTGTCCCCGGCGGCGGTGCACAACTCCCGCAATTCATCAAAGCGACCACCGGCAACGCTGACATGGACTCGAAAGGCGGTCCCGCACAACATGGTGCGCGGGGCGATGCGCATGGCTGCCCGGTCCGGGTCCTCGGCGGGTAGTGTGTCGGCGATCTTTCGAGCGCGCTCCCAACTCAGTCGCGCCGCGGCGATGTCGCGATTGGTCGCCCACGTTGCGGCGCGCATCTGCCAGCCATAGGCGGCGTGCAGATCACCGGCGGCCTCCCGATGTTCGGCGATCAGCGCCGCGTACTCGTCGACCGATTCCGGCGCGCCTGCTTCGATCGCGGCGGCCAGCCGCCGGTGCAACTCGGCGCGGTCGGATTTCAGTTGTGATTCGTAGGCCACCGCACGGATCAGCGGATGATGAAATACGTACTCGGGTTGGGCGGTGAACCTGACCTGATCGATAAGTTCGGCTGCCACCAAGTCAGCAACCACCGGTTCGACCCCAAGCGAAGTCAGCAGGTCCAGGCCGAACCGCGAGCCAATGACCGCCGCCGCGCTCAGCGTGCGCTTGGCCTTTGGGTCGAGCCGGTCGATGCGCGCGCCGATGGTGGCCTGCAACGTGGCGGGCACGCTCACCTCGGCAACCTCTGCCGCCGACAAGTATGCACCCGGCTCGCCGCGCAGCACACCCCGCTCGGCCAGTTCGCGCACGATCTCCTCGGCGAAGAACGGATTACCGGCGGCCCTCTCGACGATCGTTTGGCCCAGCGCGCCAACTGATGGGTCCGGGCCGAGCAGCTCGGTGATGAGTGCGGCAGTCTCCGAATCGCTCAGCGGCGCAAGGGCTATGGTCTGTGCACCGGCCACAAGGGTCAACGCGCCGCGATATTCCGGGCGATAGGTGACCAGCACCAGCGAGGGCGTCTGCGGTGTCACCATGAGGAACTCGGCCAGCATCGACTCGCTGACCTCATCGATCCAATGGGCGTCCTCGATGATGTAGACCGCCGGGGTTTCGCGGGCCAACGAGGCGGCGTTCACGAGCGCGGTCAACCGCCGCCGACGGGCATCGGGATCGATTGTCGGGAGGGAAACCTCCGGGTCGGCGATGCCCAGCAGGTCATCAAGCAGCACCAAATCCTCGGGGTCCGCGTCGGCGACCTCCGCGCGCACTCGGTCCCGAGCCGTCTGCCCGCCAAGATTGCCGACACCAAGCGCCGCACGCAGCAGCCGCGCCACGGCGCGGAATGGAATCTGGCTGGTGTGTGACTCGCAGAACGTGGTGAACACCTCGACATTCCGCGAAGAGGCCATCGCCGCAACCTCACGCACCAGACGGCTTTTCCCGATGCCAGGCGGTCCCACCACCCCGACCACAGCGCCGTGGCCATCGACGGCGCGCTGCAGCAGACCCTCAGCGGCCGACAGCTCCCACCGCCGACCTACGAGATTCGACTCAGCACGCCCGACAGCGCGACGCTGTTCCCCCATGCCCAAAAGGCATCGGGCCGGGACCCGTTCATCGGCACCCTTGATGTGAACCAACTCGGGTTCGCCGAGAGCTGCTGTGCCCTCAACCAGGCGTGCGGTCGACGCGCTGAGCATCACACCGCCCGGCGAAGCCACAGACTCCATCCGCTGAGCCATCCCCACCTGCTCGCCAATGGCGGTATAACCCAAAGCGCCTGAACCGATTTCACCGGCGATCACCTGACCGGAGTTAAGTCCGACACGTAACTGGAGGTCCACACCGTCCCGCTCTGCTACTTCGAGGGCAAGCCGCTTCGCCTCCTCCTGAACC
>JAVRPG010000486.1:0-3910 GCA_032162325.1 Mycobacterium sp.
GGCCAGCGGTTTCCGATCAAGTACTACCTGACCGCGATGTTGTTCATCGTGTTCGACATCGAGATCGTCTTTCTCTACCCATGGGCGGTGGCGTTCGACAGCCTGGGGCTGTTCGCGCTGGTAGAGATGCTTCTGTTCATGGTCGTGGTGTTCGTGGCCTACGCCTACGTGTGGCGCCGAGGAGGCCTGAATTGGGACTAGAAGAACAGCTGCCCGGCGGAATCCTGCTGTCGACCGTCGAGAAGGTGGCCGGCTACGTCCGCAAGGGCTCGCTCTGGCCTGCGACGTTCGGCCTGGCCTGCTGCGCCATCGAGATGATGGCAACGGCGGGCCCGCGCTTCGACATCGCCCGGTTCGGGATGGAGCGGTTCTCCGCGACGCCCCGCCAGGCCGACCTGATGATCGTCGCCGGACGCGTCAGCCAGAAGATGGCGCCGGTGCTGCGGCAGGTCTACGACCAGATGGCCGAGCCCAAATGGGTGCTGGCGATGGGCGTGTGCGCCTCTTCCGGCGGCATGTTCAATAACTATGCCGTCGTGCAAGGCGTCGATCACGTGGTGCCGGTCGACATTTACCTGCCCGGCTGCCCGCCGCGGCCGGAGATGCTGCTGCACGCGATCCTCAAGCTGCACGCCAAGATTCAGGAGATGCCGCTCGGCGTCAACCGCGAGGAAGCGATCCGCGAGGCCGAGCAGGCGGCGCTGTCGATCACGCCGACGATCGAGTTAAAAGGATTGCTGCGGTGATGAGCCGCTCGGGCGAAGAACAGACAGCCGGGAGCGAAGGCACCAACGGAAGCAACGGCGGCGATGCCCCCGAGGTGATCGGCGTGCGCCGCGGCATGTTCGGGGCCGAGGGCAGCGGCGACACGTCCGGCTACGGCCGTCTCGTGCGGCCGGTCTCGATGCCGGGCAGTTCACCCAGGCCGTACGGCGGCTACTTTGACGAGGTCGTAGACACCCTCGCCGGTGCGCTCGGCGAGGACGGCTTTGCGGCGGCGATCGAACGCGTGGTGGTCTTCCGCGACGAATTGACGCTAGAGGTGCGGCGCGAGCAACTGCCCGCGGTGGCGCAGGCGCTTCGCGACCATCCGGGGCTGCGGTTCGAGCTGTGCCTTGGCGTGTCCGGGGTGCACTATCCCGACGACACCGGCCGCGAGCTGCATGCCGTCTATCCGCTGATGTCGATCACCCACAACCGTCGCATCATGGTGGAGGTCGCGGCGCCGGACACCGATCCGCACATCCCGTCGTTGTTCGTCGTCTACCCCACGACCGACTGGCACGAGCGCGAGACCTACGACTTCTTCGGCATCGTCTTCGACGGCCATCCCGCCCTCACCCGCATCGAAATGCCCGATGACTGGGAGGGGCATCCGCAACGCAAGGACTACCCGTTGGGCGGCATACCCGTGGAGTACCACGGCGCCGAGATCCCGCCGCCCGATGAGCGGAGGGCCTACAACTGATGAGTACACCCACCACTCCGCCTGAGAAGGGCGGCACTTCTTCTGCGGGTACCGACACGGTGGTCATCGTCGGCGGCCAGGACTGGGAGCAGGTCGCGGCGGCTGCCGCCGAGGCCCAGCCGGGCGAGCGCATTGTGGTCAACATGGGTCCGCAGCACCCCTCTACTCACGGCGTGCTGCGGCTGATCCTCGAGATCGAAGGCGAGACCATCACCGAGGCCCGCTGCGGAATCGGCTACCTGCACACCGGCATCGAGAAGAACCTCGAATACCGCAACTGGACCCAGGGCGTCACGTTCGTGACCCGAATGGATTACCTGGCACCGTTTTTCAACGAAACCGCGTACTGCCTCGGCGTAGAAAAGTTGCTCGGTGTCACCGACGACATCCCCGAGCGCGCCACTGTCATTCGCGTGATGATGATGGAACTCAACCGGATCTCGTCACACTTGGTCGCACTGGCGACCGGCGGGATGGAACTCGGCGCGATGTCGGCCATGTTCTACGGGTTCCGCGAACGCGAACAGATCCTGTCCGTGTTCGAGACGATCACCGGGCTGCGAATGAACAGCGCGTACATCCGCCCCGGCGGGCTGGCCGCCGACCTGCCAGACGAAGCGATGCCCCAGATCCGCGACCTACTCGTGTTGCTGCCCAAGCGGTTACAGGATCTCGAGGACTTGCTCAACGAGAACTACATCTGGAAGGCCCGCACGGTTGGCGTCGGCTATCTCGATCTGGCCGGCTGCATGGCGCTCGGCATCACCGGACCGGTGCTGCGCTCCACCGGGCTGCCGCACGACCTGCGCAGGGCGCAACCCTACTG
The DNA here is from genome assembly GCA_032162325.1 of Mycobacterium sp. Classification (GTDB taxonomy): domain Bacteria; phylum Actinomycetota; class Actinomycetes; order Mycobacteriales; family Mycobacteriaceae; genus Mycobacterium. Next base: position 2,295 of record JAVRPG010000486.1, read on the forward strand.
CGGGTACGAGACGTACGACTTCGACGTCATCACCGACGACGCGTGCGATTCCTACGGCCGCTACATCATTCGGGTCAAGGAGATGCGCGAGTCGATCAAGATCGTCGAACAATGCATGCAGCGATTGGAGCCGGGACCGGTGATGATCCAGGACAAGAAGCTGGCCTGGCCCGCCGATCTGACAATCGGTCCAGACGGCCTTGGGAACTCACCAGAACACATCGCCAAGATCATGGGCCACTCGATGGAGGGACTGATCCACCACTTCAAGCTCGTTACCGAGGGCATTCGGGTGCCCGCCGGACAGGTGTACGTCGCGGTCGAGTCGCCGCGCGGCGAGCTCGGCGTGCACATGGTGTCTGACGGCGGCACAAGGCCGTATCGCGTGCATTACCGCGACCCGTCGTTCACCAACCTGCAGGCTGTGGCGGCGATGTGCGAAGGCGGCATGGTCGCCGACGCGATCGCCGCGGTGGCGTCGATCGACCCGGTGATGGGTGGGGTTGACAGATGACGATATTCCTCGAGCTGGGCCAGCGCCCCGACGAGCCGGGCCCGCCGATCAACGGGCCAACCGCCTACCCGCCCGAAGTGTTCGCACGGTTGGAGGACGACGCCAAGGAGATCATCGCCCGCTACCCGAGCGGGCGCTCGGCGTTGTTGCCGCTGCTGCATCTGGTCCAGTCAGAGGACGCCTGTCTCACCCCGGCGGGAATCGCGTTCTGCGCGGTCCAACTCGGCCTCACCCACGCGGAAGTCACCGCGGTGGCGACGTTCTACTCGATGTATCGGCGCACCCCGGCCGGCGAGTATCTGGTGGGCGTGTGCACGAACACGCTGTGCGCGATCATGGGCGGCGACGCCATTCTTGAAGCGCTACAAGACCATTTGGGCATCCACGCGGGGCAGACCACCGACGACGGCCGGGTCACCCTTGAGCACGTCGAGTGCAACGCCGCGTGCGACTACGCGCCAGTGGTGATGGTCAACTGGGAATTTTTCGCCAACCAGACACCGTCATCGGCCCGCGACCTCGTCGACGGGCTGCGCGCAGGCGAACCCCCGCTGCCGACCCGCGGCGCGCCGCTGTGCACGTTCAGAGAGACCGCCAAAACCCTTGCGGGACTGCCGGACTCACGAGGGTCGGGTACCGAGGTCGGGGATGCGACCCTGGCCGGGCTTCGGATAGCACACGAGCGCGGCATGGAGGCGCCGGACGCATGATCCCGTTGACGCCCGTGTTGAGCCGGTTCTGGGACGAACCGGAGCCGTGGTCACTTGCCACCTACCGCCGCCACGACGGCTACCACGCGCTGGAGCGCGCGTTGGGCATGGCTCCGGATGATGTCATTGCCCTGGTCAAGGATTCGGGCCTGCGCGGCCGCGGCGGAGCAGGGTTCCCGACCGGGACGAAATGGTCGTTCATCCCGCAGGACGACACCGGGGCAGGCGCGAAGCCGCATTACCTCGTCATCAACGCCGACGAATCCGAACCCGGCACCTGCAAAGACATTCCGCTGATGCTGACCACGCCGCACTTCCTCGTCGAAGGCGCGATCATCGCGGCGTACGCGATCCGGGCGCATCACGCCTTCCTCTACGTCCGGGGCGAGGTC
>JAVRPG010000487.1:0-3301 GCA_032162325.1 Mycobacterium sp.
GACCTCGACGCCACCGGCGACACCGCACGCACCGACCGGGCCTTCCACGACTTCCTCGCCACAATCGATAGGGCCTGACAGCCCGGAAGTATGCTGCGGGGAGTACGCTTCCGGCCGTGATCCCGCAAGGACTGCAACCACAACCGGCCGCGCTCCGCGCTGAGCACGATGACGCAGCAATCGCTGACCTCGCCGCCAACTCCAACCAGCTAAGGACGACACACGTCCACCAACCTCCCCGACATGATCTCGCGTTACTTCGAACGCGATGCCGATCGCGACATCGACTCGATTGTCAGCCTTTTCGCTGAGGACGCCACCGTCATCGATGAAGGCGAAGAACGCCACGGCACAGCCGAGATCCGGGCCTGGCAGACCGGGGCAGCCTCGAAATACACCTACACGACCGAGATCACCGGTACCGAAGCACTCGGCCCCGACCGCTACCTCGTCACCGGCCGTCTGACCGGCAACTTCCCCGGCGGCACCGCCGATCTCAAGTGGGACTTCACCATCGAAGGCCAACACATCACGCGACTCACCATCGCCCCATAGCTGCACGACAACCGGCACAGCACAGAATCACGCCCCGTGACGACGACGCGTGCGCCGAATCCGCGCGACCACGCGGGCGCTCAGATACGTCTGGCCCCGATGGGTCACCGAAACCCCGTTCTCGTGATGCACCGGTGATGCACGACTCAACCCCATCAGTGGGAAAGACCTGCAAAACAAGGCTTTCCCTTAGCCGATCTCTAAGCGGGATTCTTGGGACAGGGTTACGCGCTCATGCGGGATTCCGCGCAACCACGCGGTTTCCCGCGTCTCGCGTCTGGCGTGAGAGCGCGCCAAGTGCTGCCCTCGTGATGCACCGGTGATGCACGGCTCGACGCGACGGCCGAGCGACGGTGGCGTTCCGCCACGACGGGTTCGCCGACATCGGCGCCGCCGGCAGCGCCGCCTACACTTGGGGCCAGATCATGGTGCAGCTCAAGCGTTACGCCGAGACCGGCACACCCGACCCCGTGTTCGCTTGACGCGATGGGAGTCGACGTGCAAACGCGGATCGAGATCGTGTGCCCACGCGATCGAGTCTCGGCCTACGCATCCGACCCCGCCAACACGACCACGTGGTACCAGAACATCAAGAGCGTCGAATGGCCCGCAGATGAGCCACTTACAGTCGGATCGCGGATGGCCTTCGCCGCCCAATTCCTGGGCCGAAGCCTTGTCTACACCTATGAGGTGCGGGAGCTCGTTCCAGGCGAGCGGTTGGTGATGAGCACCTCCGACGGGCCATTCCCAATGCAGACGACCTACGCATGGGAGGACGCTGGGGCAGGCCGCACCCGGATGACGCTGCGAAACAGCGGCGAGCCGACCGGATTTTCGAAGATCACCGCGCCCATCATGTCCACGGCGATGCGACGCGCGAACCGCAAGGACCTGGCGCGACTGAAGCGAATCCTCGAGTCCCGTTAGGGACATGACACCGGCCGGTACCACGACCGCAGCCGTCTGAGCGATCCAGTTCGTGGTGTGCCGCGCATCTCGATAACCCGCCGCTGACGGGGACGGCACAGGTGGACTGCCGCGGCCATCGCAGGATGCTGTCATCCACCACCGCGACGAGGCGTCGCAACATCCTCCAAGGTCGATCTCACCCAAATGCGAGCTCGGATACCTCCGTGCAAGCTCTCCGAGTGCTCCACCCATTTGCGCCTCGGCCAGCGGCCCTATTTGGCGGTGTCCACGGTTTGGTGCGTTGACGGGCTTGGAGCATTACTTGGGGGTCGACGCGGCATAATCACGCGGTGCGCGCGATTGTGATGTCCCAGCACGGCGGCCTCGAAGCACTTCAGCTCGAGACGGTTCCCGACCCGGTCGTGTCCGCAGGCGAGGTGCTTGTGCGGGTGGGTGCGGTGGCCGTGAACCGGTTGGACCTGTGGGTCCGAAAGAACATCGGGCACGCCTATAAGGCCCGGCTTCCGCTGATCCCAGGGTATGACGTCGCGGGCGAGGTTCTCTCGGTTGGCGGGGAGGTGGTGGATGTGTCGCCCGGCGATCGGGTGTATGTCCACTATGACTTTTCGTGTGGCCGCTGCGGTTTCTGCCTGGAGGGCGATGAGGCGGCCTGCGCCGACTATGGCGTGATGGGCGTCGATCGTCCCGGTGGCTACGCCGAACTGGTGGTCGCTCCCGTGCGCAACGTGTTTTCGCTGGCTTCCTCGATCTCGTTTGAGACAGCGGCCGCGGCCGGGTCGGTCTATCTGACGGCGTACCACATGCTGTTTTCCCGCGCCGGGCTCCGTCCGGGCGAGACGGTACTCGTGACAGCCGCGGGTTCAGGCGTCGGCGGTGCGGCCATCACCTTGGCCCAGTTCGCTGGCGCGCAGGTGATCACCACCGCCTCGACCGCCGAGAAGCGCCAACACGCACTCGAAATGGGCGCAGTGGCCGCCGTGGATTACACGGCCGCGGGGTGGGCCGGGGAGGTACGAGCGCTGACCGGCGGCCGCGGCGTGGATCTCGTCGTCGACCATGTCGGGCGGGACGCGTTTGCAGATGCCCTCGAGGCGCTTGCACCAAAGGGGCGGATGGTGTTTTGCGGCGCCTCCTCCGGAGCGGCGGCGGAGGTCGACCTGATCGATATGTTCGCCAGACAGTTGATGCTGATAGGTTCCAGCGACGGCACTCGCCGCGAGCTTTGGGAGGTCTTTCGCCTGCTGGCGGAAGGGCGGATTGATCCACCCGCCGTTGACACGATCCTGCCGCTTGAGCGGGCCGCTGAGGCACAGGAGCTATTGGCCAGTCGCCGGCACTTCGGCCGGGTGCTGCTCGACCCGCGGATTGGTGCGACCGGATAGGCGAGCATCGTTAATCCGACCCGCGCGACCACCAGCAGCAGCGGGAATGCGATCTCAACCAAGCGGGCGTCAGGCGCCGGCCGATGACGTGCAGGGTCGCCAAAATCGCGTCGGCTCTGGGCAGGCCGAGGGCGACGAGTATGGCGCTGGCGATCACGGACAGCGAGACGAAGCCGTCGACTCGGGCGTGGTTTCCGTCGGCGATCAGCGCTGGGCTGTGCAATCAGGTGGCTGCGGCGCGGCATGAAGGCCCCGTGTCGTCAGTGGGTAGAGTCTGGCAGTGCCGAATGGTGTGGATGAGAACCTTCCTCGCACGCGGCTCTGGATCGCCAAGGGGGCGGATCTCTCGTCGGGCCGGTGGAGGTGCTGGACTTCTCCTCCGCTGGGTCCTGACGATACCGGGGTTCGACGGGACGGCGGGCGATGTGTGACGA
>JAVRPG010000488.1:0-2684 GCA_032162325.1 Mycobacterium sp.
CGTAGTCGTGGCGCGCGATTAGTCCGTCGTGATCGATGTAGAGATCCTGCACCCGATTGTGGGTGTGGATTTCGGGTGGGAACGCGATCCGTAGCCGGCGCCAGATCTGGCCCGGCCGTTCTTGCCAGGGAGAGAGTTCCTCGACGGTGAAACCGGGTCGGGTCGCCAGAAACGGCAGGTTGAGGTAGGTCCACAACGCACTGCCACCGAAGTACAGGCCGTGCAGCTGATCCCACGGCGTCTGCAAGGTGTGCCCGGCGAACGCCTCGCGCGGGTGCGCCCGCTCCTTCAGCACAGTGCCGTCGGATGATTCGATGCTTACTCGCTGCGGGGTGTAGATCCCGTGACAGTCTTGATTGACGAACGGATGGACGCGCAGCACCTGGTCGGTGGTCGCGACATCGACGGTGACACCGCGCAATAGCGCGGGCTGGCCTTTGAGTGACCACGTCATGCCCCACGACGTCAATCCGGTGGTCACGGTTTGCACTTGCCGCCAGGTCTGCTGTCCGCCGTGGGCTTCGACGACCTGATCAACGAGATCACTCACGGTTTCCTCGCTTCCCTGCGAGGCGTCGGGGCGGCTGCCACATCGCCGAGGTGGTCGGCGGCCGCGATGTGCTCGGGGAGGGCAGCGAAGTTGCGAAGTGGGCGGAAATCGTCGTCGTAGGCGACCGTCGCGCGTTGCGCCCTCGGCGCCGCCGCCGGCATTTTGGTTGGCCGCCTGCCTGCGAATGTGCTCCGTCGGGCTGGGCGCCAACTTGCCGTCGAGCCCCGCTGTCTGTCATGTGCTCTTCTCCTAATGACGTTTGACCCCACCTGTTGGTGGTGCTATGCGGCGGCGGTGGCGAACAGCGAGATGTGTTCGTTCACCCAGTCTTTGACCGAGCGTGGGGGGTGGCCGGTCAGATCGAAAACGGTCTGCGAGGGCACCGCGTACACGTTGTCGCGGGTGAGGGCGTCGAGCCCGAGAAGGATATCGACGAGCAGTTCGGGCAGCCCGGCAGATTGCAGCACGGCGCGCTGCTGGGCTTGGGTTCGGGCGCGATACTCGACGCGGGCCCGCAGCGCAGCGGAGATGTAGTCGGCGATCTCGTCCATCGTCACGGCGGCGGCCCCGCAGATGTCATACACCTTGCCGGCATGGACGCGCTCAGTGTCACTCTCCGTGCTTGTAGTCATCTGTCGCCTTTCGGTGGTGTCGTCAGTAGTCGCTAGACCTGGGCCATGCCGCCGTCGACGCTCAGTTCGGCGCCAGCCACGAAGCTGCTGTCATCGAGGCCAGAAACAGTGCGGCGGCGGCGATCTCGTCGGGACGGCCCATCCGATTGAGTGGTACCGCGGCGGCGAACTGCGCCTTGATCGCGATCGCCTGCTCCACCGAGTCGACCTGGCCGCCCATCATGGGGGTGTCGACCGGACCCGGGCTCAACGCGTTGAACCGGATGCCGCGGTCGCCGAACTCCCGGGTCCAGGTGCGGACATAGGAACGCAGCGCAGCCTTGGTGGCGCTGTAGGTGCTGTTGCCGCGAATGCCCACATAGCCCGCGACGGAGCCGACCAGAATGACCGAGCCGCCGGTGCGCATCAACGGCAACGCTTTCTGCACCGTGAACAGCGACGCCCGGGCGTTGAGGTCGAAGGTGGCGTCGAAGTTCTGCTCGGTGATCTTCCCCAGCTCTTGTTTCTCCTGCCGGCCCGAGTTCACGACGAGAATGTCCAGCGCACCTTTTTCCACAAGGACTGTCGCGAACAGCTTGTCAAGGTCCCCACCGCTCGTGCTATCGACGGCGACGGCGGTCACGCCGTCACCGATCAACGCTTTGGCCTTGTCCAACTCGCTCTGGCGGCGCCCGGTGATGAAGACATGCGCACCTTCTTGGACAAACCGTTGAGCGGTCGCCAGCCCGATACCGCTGCTGCCGCCGGTGATCACAGCGACCTTGCCAGCCAATCTAGACATCAGTTGATCCTCCAGCTAGACATCAGTTGTTCCTCCAGTGGATTCGTCTCGCCGCCCGGCAGCGATGGCGACTCTTCAGTCGCCGCCCGGTTCATTCGACGACTGATCGGTTGCCCCCGAGGTGGGTGAGAACCATGTTGGGGTCAGTAACTTGTTCTCCCAGCTGACCAGGAAGTCCGTGGCCAGGATCTCGCGCAGATAGTCCTGCCACGCGGGGTCGGCGTAGAGCGCATCGCGGCGTGCTTCGCGGTCGGCTTGAGACTGGTAGGCCCATAGGTGCACCACCTGGTCTTGTCGGCCCTCTTTGACGAGGTAGAAGCCCAGGCAGTTACCCAGGTATTTCTGTTGAAGGGGCCAGCCCTTTTCGTAGTACAGCGAAAGCCAGCCGAGGATCCCCGAGGGCTTGATGGTGTAGGTGCGATGGTCGACAATCATGATGCGGTCCGTGCTGACCTCGCCCGTACACGGCGCTGGCGCGGCGATGATCGGCCGTTGAGGGATAGCCGGCCAGTGACTCGTTCAACGAGTGTCTCACCCGCACCGATCGTGCCTTCTAGATCCCAGACCACCGTGGGTCTCGTCATGGACACTCCTCGCACGTTTGAACCGATCAGTCTGACTACGGGAGCCAACACAGGCTGGTGTTTCAGATATTCCCCAACGCCTCTAAAGGGCGCGAAGGCGTTTCGAGTCTGACTCGCCTGGGTTGACGGATCCGCAG
>JAVRPG010000489.1:0-2747 GCA_032162325.1 Mycobacterium sp.
CGCCGTCGGATCAGCGAAGTCGAAGTCCCTTGGCTCCAGGGTGATTTCCGGATAGGCGGCTTCGAAGTTCCGCACCAGCCGGAACAGCAGGTCAGCACCGGTGCCGATCAGATAGCCCAGCCGGATCCGGCGGTTGTTCGCGGACAGGTCGATCAAGTCGTCGACCGCGGCGTCGATCCCGCGCAGGGCGTCGCTAACCTTCGGCATCCAGGCCTGGCCGACGGCACCACCGAGGTGGCGATCATCAGGCCGCCGGTGGATCTGCCTGAACACCGGATGTTCATCCTCGACGCCGAGGACTGGGTGGCCTGCCTGCCGCGGGATCATCCGCTGGCTGGCCGGTCCGAGCTCGCGATCGCCGAGCTCCTCGACGACCCCATCGTCGTCGCCCCGGCCACCGCAGGCAGGTGGCGGAACCTCGGAGGGCACGTATGTGCCTGCGTGGCTGGCGGCCTCGCTTGGCCCGTTCTTCGGCCTGATCGGAGTCGAGGCAAGCGCCGACGTGGCCGAGGAGACCAAGGCCGCTCGCTTCGTGATACCGCGCACGATGTTCTATGCGCTTGCGACGTCGATCGTCATCGAACTGCTCATGTACATCGTCTTCGTCCTGGCGATCCGCGACGGCGACGCCGTGGCCGCGAACACGGCCGCTCCAATCGAGGAAATCATCAGCCAGCAAGTCGGCCCGGTGGTCACGAGAATCGTTGTTGCGGTGGCACTTACCAACCTGTTGGCGTGCATCCTGGCCAACATTCTGGTCGCCAGCCGGCTGACGTATTCGATGGCCCGCGACAACATGCTTCCGTTCTCCAGCGTGTGGCGACACGTGTCGCCCAAGCGCCGCAGCCCGACGTTCGTGGTGCTCGGCCTGGCCTGCCTGTCGACGATCCTGTTGCTGTCGGCGTTGGTCAGCGAGAAGGCGTTCACCTTCATCCTCGGCATCTCGTCGCTGGCGGTGTTCGTGACGTACGTGCTGCAGACCTTCGGCGCCATCGTCGGGGCGGCACCATTCCCGCGGCGGAGCCCGGGACGTTTGATCTGGGTCGCGCCCGGATGCCGGTCTACATCGTCGGCCTGATCGCGTTCACCGCCGTGGCCGCCCTGTGGTGGGCCACCGGCCTGCACGCCCGGCTGCGACGCGGCGATGCGGGCCCCAACTATGCTGAAACGAAAGGACTTTGATGACTGCGACAACAGAATCTTCGCGCGAGCGCTCATCCGAAAATCTGGGCGCCAGCAACCTAGTCGCCGTCGAACCGGGTGCAATCCGCGAGGACACCCCACCCGGTTCGGTGATCCAATACAGCGACTACGAGCTCGACACCTCGAGCCCGTACGCCGGCGGGGTGGCGTGGATCGAAGGCGAGTACATCCCGGCGTCGGAGGCACGGATCTCGATCTTCGACACCGGCTTCGGCCACTCCGACCTCACCTACACGGTCGCACATGTGTGGCACGGCAACATCTTCCGGCTCGACGACCACCTGGACCGGCTCCTCGACGGGGCACGCAAGCTGCGGCTCGACACCGGATACAGCAAGAGCGAACTGGCCGAGATCACCAAGCGCTGCGTGGCCATGTCGCAGCTGCGGGAGTCGTTCGTCAACCTGACGGTCACCCGTGGATACGGAAAACGCAAGGGCGAGAAGGATCTGTCCAAGCTCACCCACCAGGTCTACATCTACGCGATCCCATAACTGTGGGCGTTCCCGCCGCATGAGCAGATCTTCGGCACCACGGCGATCGTCCCGCGTCACGTGCGGCGCGCCGGCCGCAACACCGTCGACCCGACTATCAAGAACTATCAGTGGGGCGACCTGACCGCCGCGAGCTTCGAGGCCAAGGACCGCGGCGCAGGCACCGCGATCCTGATGGACGCCGACAACTGCGTCGCCGAGGGCCCGGTTTCAACGTCGTCATCGTCAAGGACGGCAAGATCGCATCGCCCTCCCGAAATGCATTGCCTGGGATTACCCGCAAGACCGTGTTCGAACTCGCAGACTCCATGGGTATCGACGCGAGTTTGCGCGACGTCACCAGCCACGAGCTGTACGACGCGGACGAGTTGATGGCGGTCACGACGGCGGGCGGAGTCACTCCGATCAACACGCTGGACGGCGAGCCTCTCGGCGACGGCACACCGGGTCCGATCACCGTGGCGATCCGCGACCGGTTCTGGGCGCTGATGGACGAGCCGTCGCCGCTGATCGAGGCCATTGATTACTGATGATTGCGTCAATACGGGTCTACAATCGAAATAGTTTGGTGGCTCCTAGCGGTTGGCATAGATATGAGCACCTTCGGACGACGAATTGTGCGCTTTGTTATAACCGGAGCAGCCGCGCTTGCCTTTCTGATTGCGCCGACGGTCTTGTTTGCACAGAGCACTCCACAACAGACGGCGCAGCCCTGCTACAACGGCGTGATCCCCGGAGCCCCCTTCCTCCCGAGCTGCACCCTTCCTGGACCGCAAGGCGCGAAGGTCCGTGGATCTGCGCCTGACGCAAACGCGATCATCGCGTGCAGGCACCTTCCCGGCTGCCTGTCCTGGTATGTGAACGGCCCGTAGGGATCACCAAGGGGCTTTGCCATGACTCACGACGTTGAGAAGCGGTTCGACCGGCCTGGCACGTTCCACGAGGCGGCTAAGTATGTCGGCGCGGTCGTCGCGGTAGCGGGTGTCGCGTTCGCGATCTACGCAACGACATGGAGGGAGTCCGTGGTCGTGGCGTCGATGGTGCCCGCCA
>JAVRPG010000490.1:0-4987 GCA_032162325.1 Mycobacterium sp.
GGCGGCACGGTCGTCGGCGTCAACAACAACACCGACTTCCTGCGCGCAATATCGGCGGGCACGGTGACGGCGGTGTCGACACCGATTCACCGGGGCCGCCGGCAGCAGCTGTGGCTGATCACCATCACCGACGACAACGATCGCGTCGTCGCGCGCGGTCAGGTGCGGCTGCAGAACATCCCCACCGAATAGGGGCGGTTATCGCGTGCCGCTGCTGATTGCCGCGTGTCGTGGCAATATCCCGCACTATGCTCTTGACCCCGCACGAACAGGACCGGCTGCTGCTCTCGTATGCCGCCGAACTGGCGCGCCGACGACAGGCGCGCGGCCTCAAGCTCAATCACCCCGAGGCGGTCGCAGTGATCACCGACCACCTGCTGGAGGGTGCCCGCGACGGTCGCACGGTTGCGGAGTTGATGGTCAGCGGCCGCGAGGTGCTGTCCCGCGACGATGTCATGGAGGGAGTGCCCGAGATGCTCTACGACGTCCAGGTGGAGGCGACGTTTCCTGACGGTACCAAGCTCGTCACTGTCCACCACCCGATCCAATGACCAGCGAGAAGCCGAAGGCGGATCGCGCATCGTGGGCGCCGGGCGAAATCGTCCACGGCGACGGCGATATCGAAATCAACCCGGGCGCGCAGCGGCTGGAGATGGACATCCTCAACACCGGCGACCGCGCGGTGCAGGTCGGGAGCCATGTGCACCTGCCGCAGGCCAACGCCGCGCTGCAGTTCGACCGCGAGGCGGCCCACGGCCGGCGGCTCGATATCCCCGCGGGTACCGCGGTGCGCTTCGAACCCGGGGTGGCCCAACATGTTTCGCTGGTTCCACTTGGCGGGTTGCGCGAGGTGCACGGGCTGAGCCTCCGTCCGCCAGGACGATTAGACCCCAGTCCGCCGGGCCAGTTGGGCGCCTCATGACGGCGTTGTCGCGGGCGCGCTACACCGCGCTGTTCGGGCCGACCGCCGGCGACCGGATCCGGCTGGCCGACACCGACCTGTTCGTCGAGATCACCGAGGATCGCAGCGGCGGACCCGGACTGGCAGGCGACGAGGCGGTGTTCGGCGGTGGCAAGGTGCTCCGCGAGTCGATGGGCCAGTGCGGCGCCAGCCGCGCCGAGGGCTGCCCGGACACTGTCATCACTGGTGTGGTGATCATCGACTACTGGGGAATCATCAAGGCCGACATCGGTATTCGTGACGGCCGCATCGTGGCGATGGGTAAGGCCGGTAATCCCGACATCATGGACGGAGTCCATCCCGATCTTGTGATCGGACCGTCGACGGAGATCATCGCGGGCAACGGCCGCATCGTGACCGCGGGCGCCATCGACTGCCACGTCCACCTGATCTGCCCGCAGATCATGGAGGAGGCGCTCGGCGGCGGCATCACCACAATCATCGCCGGGGGCACCGGGCCTGCCGAGGGCAGCAAGGCCACGACCGTCACCCCGGGTTCCTGGCACCTCGCCCGCATGCTCGAGTCGCTCGACTCGTGGCCGATGAACGTCGCGCTGCTTGGCAAGGGAAACACCGTCAGCGCCGAGGCGATGTGGGAGCAGCTTCGGGGCGGCGCATCGGGCTTCAAGCTGCACGAGGACTGGGGCACCACCCCCGCGGCGATCGACGCGTGCCTGACGGTGGCCGACGCGGCGGGCGTGCAGGTCAACATCCACACCGACACGCTCAACGAGATGGGCTTCGTCGAGGACACCATCGGGGCCATCGCCGGGCGGAGCATCCACGCCTACCACACGGAGGGCGCAGGCGGCGGGCACGCGCCCGACATCATCACCGTCGCCGCCGAGCCCTATGTGCTGCCGAGTTCGACCAACCCGACCCGTCCGCACACAGTCAACACCCTCGACGAGCACCTCGACATGCTGATGGTGTGCCACCACTTGAACCCCAGCGTGCCTGAGGATCTCGCGTTCGCCGAGAGTCGTATCCGGCCGTCGACGATTGCCGCCGAGGATCTGCTGCACGACATCGGCGCAATCTCGATGATCGGCAGCGACGCGCAGGCCATGGGCCGCATCGGGGAGGTGGTCATCCGCACCTGGCAGACCGCGCACGTGATGAAACGCCGGCGCGGCGCGCTGCCCGGCGACGGCAAGGCCGACAACATTCGCGCCCGGCGCTACGTCGCGAAGTACACCATCTGCCCGGCCATCGCACATGGCCTGGACCACGAGATCGGCTCGGTCGAGGTTGGCAAGCTCGCCGATCTTGTGCTGTGGGAGCCGGCGTTCTTCGGGGTACGACCGCACGCGGTGATCAAGGGCGGGATGATCGCCTGGGCGGCAATGGGAGACGCCAACGCGTCGATCCCGACGCCGCAGCCGGTGCTTCCGCGGCCGATGTTCGGCGCGGCTCCGGCAGCCGCAGCGGCCACGTCGGTGCACTTCGTGTCCCCGCAGGCCGTGGAGGACGGGCTGGCTGACCGGCTCGCAGTCAACCGCAGGCTGGTGGCGGTCAAGGATGTCCGCAAGGTCGGCAAGGCCGACATGCCGCTCAACGACGCGCTGCCGCGCATCGAGGTCGATCCCGATACGTTCACGGTGCGCATCGACGGCGATGTGTGGCAGGAGCAGCCCGCGAGCGAATTGCCCATGGCGCAAAGATATTTCCTGTTCTGATGACGAGCTTGGCGACCCTACTCGCACTGGCCGACTCGCGGCTGCCGACCGGCGGGCATGTGCATTCCGGCGGCGTCGAGGAAGCAGTTACCAGCGGCCTCGTCGTCGACCTCGCGACGCTGCGGGCATACCTGCGCCGCCGGATCCGCACGCACGGCTTGGTGACCGCGTCGGTTGCCGCGGCCGTGCACACGGGCACACTGCCCATCCCGGACGCCGACCGCGAAACAGACGCCCGCACACCGGCTCCTGCCGCGCGGCAGGCGTCGCGGGCCCAGGGCCGCGGCCTCACGCGGCTCGCGCGTCGCGTCTGGCCCGGCGGAGACTGGGAGGCGCTCGGCACGGCGCCGCATCTGGCGGTCGCGGCCGGTGCGGTCGGTGCTGCCAGCGGGCTGAGCCCCGACCACACGGCACTGTCCGTCGTGTACACCACGATGACCGGTTCCGCGACGGCCGCACAGCGGCTGCTTGCCCTCGATCCCGGTGACGTCGCGGCACTGACCTTCGAGCTGGCGCCGCTGTGCGAGCAGACCGCCGCCGAGGCAGCCAAGGAGCTGGCCGACCTGTCCGATCCGCTGCTCGACGTGCTGGCCCAGCGGCACAGCCAACGCGAGCGACCCCTGTTCGTCTCTTGAAAGGCCGGGAACCCCTTTATGCCACCGCATTTCCTCGACGGCGAACCCCACAACCACACCGAACGGCCCAAGCGGCACCGGGAACCGGGGGAGCCGCTGCGCATCGGCGTCGGCGGTCCCGTGGGCTCCGGCAAGACCGCTCTCGTTGCGGCGCTGTGCAGGCAGCTGCGTGACGAATTGTCGCTGGCCGTGCTGACCAACGACATCTACACCACCGAGGATGCCGACTTTCTGCGCCGCCACGCCGTGCTGCCGGACCGGCGGATCGCCGCGGTGCAGACGGGCGGCTGCCCACACACCGCGATCCGCGACGACATCACCGCCAATTTGGACGCCATCGACGATCTGATCGCACGCAATGACCGTCTCGACCTGATTCTGGTCGAATCAGGGGGTGACAACCTGACGGCGACCTTCTCCTCGGGACTTGTCGACGTGCAGATCTTCGTCGTGGACGTGGCCGGCGGCGACAAGGTGCCGCGCAAGGGCGGCCCTGGCGTCACCTACTCGGATCTGTTGGTGGTCAACAAGACCGACCTCGCACCGATGGTGGGTGCCGATCTCGAGGTGATGCGCAGCGACGCGGCCAAGGTCCGCGCGGACAGGCCGACGGTGCTGATCTCGCTCGTCCATGACCACGCCGCGACGGCGGTGCTGGCCTGGGTGCGCGAACAACTGCGGGTGCCGGTGCAATGAGATCCGACGTGCTTCTCGTCGCGTGCCGCGACCGTCAGCCACGCATCGAGTGCGGGGGAGGACTCGCGGCGCGGCGCACCGAAGAAGACACCGTGCACCTGGTGTCGGCGGCGGCCACCCCGCTCGGCGGCGACGCGATCAACATCCGTGTGGTGGTGGAAGCGGGCGCGCGGTTGCGGGTGCGGACCGCGGCGGCGACTCTGACGCTGCCGGGAGCGACAACGCCGGAGTCACATGCGTTCTGGACGCTCGAGGTCGCAGGTGATCTCGACGTCGACCCGCAGCCGACCGTGGTCGCTGCCACGTCGCGCCATTTCACGTCGACCCGGCTGGAGCTGACCGGATCTGGCCGCGTTCGGCTGCGCGAGCGCATCCAGATCGGCAGATCCGATGAGCGGCAAGGGTTTTGGTCTGGGTCACTGCATGCAGACGTGGAGGGATCACCACTGCTGCGGCACCGCATCGAGCTCGGCAACGGATCGGTGGCCGACGACGAGCTGGGGGCGCCGCTGGCGTGCATCAGCGAATTGCACTATCCCGACAGCGATGTCGAGACGGCCGGCCTCACGCTGGCGCTGGCGGGCGGGGGCTGCCTGTCGACGTGGCAGGGAATGCGGCTCTAACTGGCCGCTTTCTCCGTGTCCTGAACGGCGGCCGCAATCTCCTGTAGCTCTTCGATCCTGGTGCGGGCGTACGCCTGTTGCTCGGTGATGGTGAGATTCCCGCGCGCGGTGGACAGGAAGGTCACCGTCCAGGACAGCAATGTGGTGATCTTCCGACGGAATCCGACCAGATAGACCAGGTGCAACACCAGCCATGCCAGCCAGGCGATGAATCCGCCGAACTCCAGCGGGCCGATCTTGGCAACGGCGGAAAAGCGCGACACCGTCGCCATCGATCCCTTGTCGAAGTACTGGAACGGCTCGCGCTCTGAGGGGTTGGCGCCCTTGAGTTCGGCCTTGATGGCCTTCGCGGCATACTTGCCGCCATGGATCGCGCCCTGCGCCATGCCCGGA
>JAVRPG010000491.1:0-6432 GCA_032162325.1 Mycobacterium sp.
CCTCCACCATGGCCGGCGTCCACGTCCACGGGAATTCGTTGGTCGCCTCGATGAAGCGCTCCACCAGGCGCGTTCGCCCCGCAACCGTGTCAACATCCAAGTTGCGGCACAGTTGCTGATTGCGCCACCCCTCGAGCATTTCGTTGACCGTCTGGGCCTCTGGATGCAACACCGGAACCGAACCGACGACGTAGACGCGACCGCTCAGATCGACGGGCAAAACAGCCTCCAGCTTGTCTCACTCAATGAATCATTGAATCACTCGCTGAATCATTACCACATACGCGCAGGTAGGAACACCACGTTGACGCCACACGGTTCGGCGTGTCGGCCCCATCCCGCACACGGGTACTCCCCCACCCACCGCTACCGGGCCCAAAGCCACAGACCAACAACGGGTTTAGCCATCAGACCCAGTGCGCGCCAACCAACACCGACGCCGCACCCGTGATTCATCTGATGAAAACGGCGTAGTTATTGGTGGATAACCTCTGTTATCCACCACCACTACGTGACAACCGCGACGAGGCGCACCCTGGGACGGTCAACCCAGCGATAGCAGCGTCCATCGCCGTTGTTCACGGCGTACGAACGACCGACGCCGACCGCCGCTCATTCACAAACATTCACAAAACGAACCGGCCGCCAGCTGATGCTGGCGACCGTTTGGCCTGGTCAGGGCCACTTTCTCTAGTAGCGGGGACAGGATTCGAACCTGCGACCTCTGGGTTATGAGCGAACCGGTCGCAGTTTCGAGTCGCCTCGCAGGTCTCAAACGGACAGGTCACGATTAATCGCCCGTCCGAGCGATCGCGCCGCGTCTAACGCCATCGCGGCAGTTGCGCCGCGTTTCGTTCACAAATCCGTTCACAACAGTAACCATGGCCCAGATCTTTAATCGCTCGGACAATGAGTTACGGCAGCCGCTCGGCAGCTGGTCGGGCGCCCATCGACCGAGGCTGGACATGGAAGAGAAGCGGCTCGCGCGTGATCTCGATGCCGATAACCCAAACATCCCCGGCGGCGACGACTATGAGTACGACGAAGCACACGACGTGCCGGCCGGGCCGTTGGGCAAAACTCCTACGCCACATCGTGTCAGTCCCCCGCAGGTGAACCTCGGCCAGGGCGGGGACTATGGATACGACGAGGCCCACGATTTCGGCGCCTCATGAACAACCTAAAACCTGGGACATCGCGTGGATCGGCCGGGTCGAGGTGGCCTGGCGAGCAGCCCATCCGCCAGCGCCTCGCAGGCCACTCAGCACTGGATCGGTGATCGTTTGACTGACCGGGTCACTCCTCCTTAGTTGAGCCAAAACCGTGGAGAACACCACGGGTTCCCCATTGCCAGGCTTAGACATTCCGGCGACGTCGTCCACCGCTGCTCGCCGACGGCGCGGAAGCCCGTTGTGACGGACTTACCTCGCAACGGCGACGAGTCGGCTCACATCCAGCTCGGCGGTCTGATCGAATTCGCCAGGTCGACCAGGGTGTAGCGATGGCGCCGCCGCGGGGAGTGCCGCGCCAATTCCCGAAGCGCTTCCTCGATACCCGTGCACAAACCCTGCTGGTCGAACGCGTGGCCGAGGATCGGGTCGGTGGCGGCGGGCGTCGCGCCAGACCGAAGCCAGTCGATGGCGGTGCCGAGTACGAGCGCACGCATCTGAAGGGCGCGCGGCTCGGTCTCGGTCAAGTGGCCGACGCGCCGCGCCGCGTCGCGCAGGTCGGCCTCTGTGATCTCGGCGATGGGGCGCCCGTAGAGCAGCATCAACACCGACGTCAGCTGAGCCTCGCCGTAGTGGCGCGAGGTTAACGGAACCTGATCGAGCACATCGATCGCGCCGGGCCGATCGCCGCGGGCGGCAAGTTGGCGAGCCAAGCCGAACGCCGCACTCGCCATGGAATGGTCGGTGCGCCACAACGTGCGGTAGTACCGCTCGCACGACCGCCGCAATCGTTCGGCATTCCGTGCGTCGTCCGTTTCGAGCATCAGCTCGGCCGTGGCGGCCGACGCCACCTTGGGCGCGGCTTCGCCCGGTAGCGCGGCAATCACCCGCTCAAAACACTTCAGAGCTGCCCGGAGGTTTCCGGCCTCCAGCGCGGTGATCGCGTCGTCCCAGTCCATCCGCCAATCACTTTCCGGGCCCTCGGTCGGGGCCGGTGTCGGCATTGCGCGGGCGACATCACGTGTGCTCAGCCGGACGGTGTGCGGGCGGCCGTCGACGAACACGTCGGTGCGCTGCAGCGCCAGGTCCGCCCCGAACTCCGAGCCGTGCATGGTGAACAGCACCGACGTACCCGGACGCGGCACACCCGTCTGCTCGGCGAGAACCTCACGCAGCACTCCCTTGCACTGGGTCGCCATCTCTTCTGCGGACGAGAATCGCTGCGCCGGACGGGGATTCGTCGCACGCACCAGCAGCCGGTAAAATGATTCATACCGCTGGAACAGCGGCACGTCGTCGGGGTCGGGCAAAGTCTCGGCGTACCGGTCGTCGGGCAGGTCGACGGTCAGGTAGGCCAGCGTTCGGCCGACGGTGTAGATATCGGTCGCGATCGTCGGACCGGTTCGTACGATCTCGGGTGCCTGAAATCCCTTGGTGCCGTAGATGTATCCGAAGTCTCCAATACCCGACACCGCGCCCATGTCGATCAGCTCGACGTTGTCCTCGGTGAGCATGATGTTTTCCGGCTTGAGATCGTTGTAGACCAGGCCAAGCGAGTGCAGGTAGCAGAGCGCCGGCATGACCTCGAGCAGATAACCGAGCGCCTGCTCCACCGGCATCATCGGCTTGGGTTCGCCTTCTGGCGTTTCCGCTCGCTGCTTGGCCAGGATCGCCTGCAGCGTGGTGCCGCCGATGTACTCCATCACGATGTAGCCGACCGGGCGACCGTCGAAACCCGGGTGTTCGACGAAGTTGTAGATCTTGACGATGCCGGGATGGTTCACCATGGCGAGGAATTGGCGTTCGGCGACGGCGATCGCCTGCGCCTGCTGGCCGCCCGGCTCGAGCAGACCCTTGAGGACCACCCACCGATCGCTCACGTTGCGATCGATCGCCAGATAGATCCAGCCAACGCCGCCGTGGGCTATGCAGCCCTGAACCTCGTACTGGTTGGCCACCAACTCGCCGGTCTCCAATTGTGGCGAGAACGAGAACAACGTGCCGCAGTCCGGGCACACACCTTCGCTGACCCCAGGCCCGCCGGCAACACCCCGCCCGACCGGCCGCCCGCAGCTGCTGCAGTCCCGTTTCGATTCGGCCAGAACCGGATTGGTGAGGATGGCACTGGCAGGCTCGACGTCCTCGCGAATCGGAATCTCGACCAGGCCGTCGCCGATGAGCCGCCGTCCGGTGCGCAGTCGCGGGCGGGTGGCCTCGACCTTGACCGGCTCCGATTCGGTCACCAGGACGGCGCGTGTTCCCTCGTCTCGAGCCATGTCAATCGCGATACTTCGGTTCTGGCGGACTCGGCGCCGGGCCGAGCACGGTGAGCCACTTCCGGTACAGCGACGACCACGTCCCGTCGCGTCGGATCCGTTCCAGGCTCGCATTGACCGCGCGTACCAAATCGTCCTGAGACTTGTTGATCCCGATACCGTACGGTTCGGCCTCCAGGCTCGGCCCGACGATGTGCAGGTTGGGATCCTGTACGGCCATGCCGGCCAGGATCGTATTGTCGGTGCTGGCCGCGTCCGCCTGACCCTGCTGAAGCGCGACCAGGCAGTCGTCCCAATTCTGAACGGCGAGCAGGGTTGCCGTTGGCGCGACCCGGGAGACGGTGGCCAGAGATGTGGTGTCCACCTGCGAGCAGACCCGCTTGCCGGCCAGGTCGGCCGGTCCCTGCACCGGAGAATCCTTCGGTACCAGCAGCCGTTGGCTCGCCTCGAAGTACACGGTAGAGAACGCTATCTGCTCCGCTCGCGCACAGGTGACCGTCAACGCCTTGGCGACGATATCGACGGTCCCATCTTGCAATGCACCGACGCGCTCCGGCGATGTCAGCAGGCGGAACTCCACCTTGTCGGGATCGCCGAGTAGGTCGCGGGCCACCTCTCGGGCGATGTCGATGTCGAAGCCCTGCAGTTCGCCGGACACCGGATCGCGAAAGCTGAACAGATTGGTGCTCTGGTCCACACCGGCGATCAACCGGCCGCGGCGCTTTATCGCCTCCACGGCGGGGCCGCCCGCGGTGGACGGGCGCAGACTGGCTGTGGCGTCGCAGCTTTCGACGGCTGCGCCGGACGCGTACGGCACCGTGGTGGCGCCGCTGGGCAGTGGAAGCGTGGTACGCGTGGCGGACACCTCGGCCAGCGGCTGAACCGTGGAACATCCGGCAAGCAGGATGACCGCAAGCCCGAGAGCCGTTCCGATCGCGCGCATCAGTGGTACTCGCTTAGTCGTGGCGCGATACCGGCAGCCACCGCCAGCGCCGCCAGCACACTGATGGCCGCAGCGCCGGCCGGAAGAAGGTTCAGCGCGGTGTAGGCAGCCGTGATCCCGTCGCGCTGCCGATCGCGCAGTTCAGTAATGTCGTCCCGTAATGCGCTGTCCAACTTGGTGAACTGCGCCGTCGAGTGCTGCGGCGCGTCATCTCGCGCGATCGCCACGGCACCGCCAAAGTCGCCGCCGGCCAGCTTGCGTCGGATCTCGTCATGGGAGCGCATCCAGCCGCTCAGCGCGTCCGCCGCCCCGTTAACCCGGTGCTCGTCGAGCAGCCACCCGATCTGTGCGGTCCGCTCATCGAATCTGATGTCGGACAGGGTGTCGGAGCCCCGTTTGAGCAGTCCGAGGATTTCATCCGCCCGGGCCTGCTGAGCGAGGATCCGCGCGCTCACCGCGGTGTCCAGCGGCTCACCGCCGTGCGTCCGCGCACTGGTGGCGGCCTGCGTCGCCACCAGCCCGGCCACTGTCAACCACACCACGAGCACCGCCATCAGTACCGACGCCAGCAGCAGACCGGGGTTGAGCCAACGATGGCTGCGCCGAGCCAGCGAAACCTGCGCAAGCAACAGCAGCGCCAGCACCAGCACCGCCGCGGCGATCACGACACGCGACGGACCTGCGGAGCGTTCCGACGCGATGACGGCACCGGATTGACTCGCATACAACCGTTCGGCGGCCGGCATGATGTCCTGCTGCATCAGCGTGGACGATTCGCTGAGGTAAGCGACCCCGATCGGGCGACCGGCGCGGTTGTTCGCGCGAGCAGTGGCAATCATCCCGGTGTACACCGCCAGCTGGTTCGAGATGTCGGTGAGCAGCGTCAGCGAGCGAATATCGTTGGGCGACACGCCGTTCGAGGCGGTGACCAGGCCGGCGGACGCCTGTCCGATCGCGGCGTCGTAGCGATCGCGGACGTCCTGCGGTTCGACGCCGCCGGACAGGAACGCGGTGGCCGCGGTCGTGTTGGCAAACGAGACAGCGCCGTAGATCCGTTGTGCTGCATCGGCCAGCGGTTCGGTGTGCGATCGCAGGGTCTCCAGCTGGCCTTGCCGGTCGGAAACCGTCTTCGACGCGATCGCACCGACGGCGAGCAACGCCGCGACCAGAACGACGGCCAACAACGCCAGCCGGCCCGGCGTGGCTCTGAGGAAGTCGACGACCGGACGGTCTGATTCCTCGGGAGCGACGAGCAGGGACTCGTCGAGTGTTTGCGTCCGCTGGTGCGCCAGCTCACCGCTGTGCACTCGACATCACCTCATCGCACGTTGGGCCTGGACCAGCCTCCATCCAGTGCCGATGGATCGCACGGTAGCCCTCGGAAGGGCATTGCGGGGGTAGTTGCCACAGTCAGCATGCCGCTCGCGCCGGGCCCTTCCGTTCCTGCGGCCCTTGCCGGCGAACTGTCGCCGTTCAGCGGCTCGACAGCGAACAGAAACATGCTCTAGTCGGCATGGCCAGCAGCCTAGATACTCTTCCGTTCGGCAGGACATTACTTAGTGGGCTGAAGCGAGGCAGGCGGGGCTCGAACCCGCGACTAATGGATTCTGGTCGATGCCGAATTCCGCATAGCGTGGAAACACGCACGTGCCCGTTCGGCTAGCGGCCTGGGAAACGGACCGATTGCCAACATCCGCACCGCGGCCCCGGCCGACTCAACCACGATGGACTGGGAATGTCACTGCGTGAACAACCCAAACGATGCGCCGACGACAAGGGAGCTGGCCCAGCGATCACAGGCCTAACGGGCGTCCTTTACGGCTTACGGACGATCGATGCCAGCCGACGCTCATTCACAAACGTTCACAAAACGAAACGACCGCCAGCTGATGCTGGCGGTCGTTTGGCCTGGTCAGGGCCACTTTCTTAGTAGCGGGGACAGGATTCGAACGTGCGACCTCTGGGTTATGAGCTAACCGGTAACAGCGTCATGTCGATGCCTGCGTCTCAAACGTGCAGGCCACCGCTGGTCCCGCGTCCAGGC
>JAVRPG010000492.1:0-2986 GCA_032162325.1 Mycobacterium sp.
CAACCGAACTCCTGACCCTTCAGGTTCGACGTTGCGGTGTCCACCGGCTTGCGCTTGTTGCCAAGTCGTCGCGACGACACAGTGGATGTCCGAGCGCAGAATCCGCTCGGCGACACTGTGTTCAGCCTGCACTGACCTCGCTAGTCTGTCCGCCATCGACGATCATGGTGTGGCCCGTGGTGAAGGCACCATCGATAGAACTGAGCCACCGTACCGCCGCCGCAATCTCCTCCGGCTTGCCCAACCGTCCGATCGGTTCCAGGGCGATCACGCGTTCGTATCCCTCCGGCGTTCCTCCGCTGAAGCGCTCGATCATTGGCGTGTCGATGATGCCCGGGCATACGGCGTTGACGCGAATATTGTGTTCCGCGTAGTCGAGCGCAGCGCACTTGGTGAGACCGATGACTCCCCATTCGGTGGCTACTGGTGCCCTCTCGAAACGAGCGGAATCCCGCGTAGGCACTGAGCATTTCCTGAAGTAGGTCCTCGGCCGCCGAGCGATTGCCTGTTAGACGCAGCGCGCCGCGGTAGATGTGGTCGAGCAGCGGGATAGCGTCGCGTTCGAAGCGCACCGCAAGGTCAGCGTCGGTCTCATATGTGTGAGATGACGAGTCGGCCGCAGCGTCGGAATCAGCCATCGTCGTTGCTGTCTGCGCGAGGTGCCATGGCGGTGATGTCCGGCTCGAGGTGGCCGGTCACGGTTGAGGTGCCTGGGGGCCGACTTCTGGTGAACTGAAACAGCACGGCATCGCGCGGCGGGTAGGGGCGCACTCGCACAGCTCGAGAGTTGGCGGTGGCATGAGTCCTGATGAAGGTGTCGATGGGCATGTCCCGCAGCCCCGCATGCTCGAACGTTTGCGGGACGTGGTTCGCGGCGTCGGCTTGGGCACCGTAGATGGCGATCCAGCCCACCGCGGTCTGCATGTCGGAATACGCCACCAACAGCGCATCGTGGGCTGTCATCTGGTCTAGAACGGTGCCGAGTGTGTCGTCGGGTTCGACGATGACAACGACCGGTGCGTCGCCGGCGGCAGTTGCCGAGTCGAGGTGAGCGCGAAGCGCATCCTGCGCCTGGCCTCGTGACACCAGGATCTGCAGGAACATCCGATCGGCGTCGCGGCCGCGGTGTATTGCGCCGACCTTGGTTCGTACCCACATCCCGGCGACCACGGCTTCCAGATGCTCAATGACCGAGGGCAATTCGTGCCGGTCGACATTCAAGAGTCCGGCCATCTGAGTCCGGTAGGACGAGCGCGCTTCGTGAAGGGTATTGGCGCCCCCGGCACACGAGCTCGGAATCGAGTGGTACTGAATGGCCGGCTGGCAGCCAGGATCGTAGGTGTAGACAACGTTCTCGACCACCGCGGCGGCCGCGCCGGCTGTGGCGGTCGTCGCACTGTGCGGTCCGGTGATGGCTTTCGGGTTTGTCACGCGCGAGCTCCTTCGAGTTATCAGGGTCAGTCCTGAAGGGGGGCGACGTTCGGGTCGACACCATGGCTGACCGGATATGTACGGTGTTGGGCACTGGGCGCCGGACGGTAGCCGCACCAATCCCCAGCCCGCCGCCGGTGACCAATACTGTGTTGGCGCCTTGTGAAGCCATGAGCGCTTCCACTAAAGCGAGATGAAATCACGAGCCCGGTGATATCCGCTGCACGCGGCTTAGGCGTTGCACCGCTCTGATCAGCACAAACCGGCTGCGTGTGGGTGCGGCGGCCACAACGACAGTCACGCATCGGCCGCCTGGGAGGTAGAGCTCCAGACGTGTCAGCTTGCTGGCTGACCGCGGAGCGTCTCTGTGTTCTGGGACCACCTCATTCACCCCGGGCTTTCGTGTCAGGTTTCGAGTCGCAGGCCTCCCCACAAATCAGGAAGGCGCTGGGCTCCACCGGTGAAAGATCCGCATCGAGGTTTCTGGTGGCGATTCATCGATCTTGGCTACCGTAACGAGACTTCTGATGTCGCACAAGCCGACTTAAGTATTTATACGTTCAAAGTGACGGGCTTATATCCCTTGGATAACCTGATGAGGACTTGTTTGAATGGACACCGTGCGTATCCAGGACGTATACCTCGGCGGCGACCGCTGGGGATATCTGCACACTCATCAGGGATCGGCTGGCCACAACGCGCGCCGAGATCGGCAACCGCACTGGGCTCTCGCGCACCGCGGTGGCCGTGCGGGTGTCGGCGCTGGCGGCGCGGGGGCTGATCATCGAGACGGAGCAAGCACTTTCCACCGGGGAGCGTCCTGCCACCTTGTTGACCTTCAACGCTGACGCCGGTGTCGTCTTGTCCGCCGCGATCGGCCGCAGCCGCACCCGGCTGGCGGTGTGCAACCTGACCGGTGAGATCCTGGCCATGACCGACATCGACCAAGAGATCGGCATCGCACCCGACGCTCTGATGCCAGACGTCGTCAAGGGGCTCGACGTGCTGCTTGAGGAATCGGGCCGCCGCGGCGACCGCATCTATGGCGTCGGGCTGAGCCTGCCCGGCACCGTCGATCAGCAGCGCGGATCGAGCCTGGATTCACCGATCATCAGCGGCTGGGACGGGGTTGCGCCGAACCCGCAACGGGCGGCGATCACGGTGACCGTGTCGTCGGTCTCCTCGAGCTGGCGACGGGCCGCCTCGGTGCGGATCCGCTCGACGTACACGCCGGGTGCCTCGCCGACCTCGTCGGTGAACACCCGCGTGAAGTGACGCGGGCTCATCGCGGCTCGGCGCGCCAACTCTGGAATGCTGTGTGCGCCGGCGGGTTCAGCTTCGATGGCCTCCTGGACGTCGCGGATCGGTGCACGCTTGGCCCGCGGCATCCACACCGGCGCGGCGAACTGTGTCTGCCCGCCGGGCCGTCGCAGGTACAGCACCAGCCAGCGGGCCACGGTCTGCGCGACCTCGGTGCCGTAGTCGTCCTCGACCAGTGACAGCGCCAGGTCGATGCCTGCGGTAACGCCTGCGGCCGTCCACACCTGGTCGGAGC
>JAVRPG010000493.1:0-2719 GCA_032162325.1 Mycobacterium sp.
TCCGACGGGCTGCGGTTCAGGTTCTTGCGGGTGAAGCCCGCTGACGCGGTCAGCGAGATCGACCCGTTGATGGTCAGCTTGCCCTTGAAGGCCAGTGCCCGGTCGAGGCCGTTGCCGTTGAAGAAAAGCCCGGTGTAGTGGACCCCGCGCTTGGCGGTGAAGCCTTCCACCACCGCTTCCGCGTCGGCCCACCCCGGCACCAACCGGGTGTTGACGAAGGAGCACGCCTGGATGTGCTGCAGCCCGGTTTCCGCCAACGCCTCGATCAGCCGGATCTTGTCGGCCGTCGGGATCGGGCCGGGTTCGATCTGGAAGCCCTCGCGGGGGCCTTCCTCGTGAACTTCGACGTGGCTCGGCAGGTCGGTCATGGCGGCGGTTCCTCGTTCTGTCACCCAAGACTGCATCCGCTGCGTTCATTTTGCCAGAGTGGGCTCGCTAGCCAGAGTGGGCTCGCTAGCTAGTGCGTTCCGTCTGTCATTTGCGAGGAGCGCAACTGGGTTGCGTCTGTCATTGCGAGGAGCGCAGCGACGCGGCAATCCCCCGGAGCGAGGAGCGCAGCGACGCGGCAATCCCCGGACGTTTCCACGAAACCGACGAGTCGCGACCGGGCCTGACAATGAGGACCAATGAACGAAAACGCCAACACAACCGTCACTTTACCGGCGACAGCGCATAGGTCGTGCTCGCGTGCGACATCAGCCGGCCGGTGACCTCCTCGGTAATGCGGACCTCAGCGGTGAACAGCCGCCGCCCAGCCCGCAGCGCGGTGGCGACCGCGATCAGCGGCAGACTCATGGCCGGGCGGAGGAAGTTGATCGTCATGTCGACGGTCACCGCCGCTTCATCCCGCTTGGCGGCGAGGATCAACGCGTAGGTCGCCACATCGGCCAGGGCGAACTGCACCGGACCGGCGACGCTGCCGCCCGGCCGGGTGACATGATCTCCGGCACGCAGCCGAACGACCCCGCGTTCTGCGCTTGCTTCGATCACGTCGATGTTGAACAGTGGGACCAGGGGAAGCCCCTGCTCGATATGTTGTCTGACGTGGTCCAAGGTCCACGTTAGGTCCTGCGCGCCCAACTGCCACCATCCTGTGCCGTAATGCTTCCGATGGACGCAAGCTATAGAGAAGCCGGCGCGCCTCACAACGCGGAGATTTTCGTCCATGGCGTTCAAGGTCCAGGTCGGCCCGCCGCAGATTGCCATCCATCAGGCCATGACGGTGCTGGTGACTGAATCCGACGGGCAGATCGCCTCTCCCAGCGACAAGGGTCTGTATTTCTTCGATACCAGGGTGATCAGCGCGTGGTCGGTCTTCGCCAACGGCACGCCGTGGGACCTGCTGAACGGCGGCGCGGTGAACTTCGACGCCGCCCGCATCTTCCTGACCAACCGGGCGTTCCTCACCGAGGATGGCGCGATCCCCTCGCAAACCCTGGCGTTCGAGCTCGCCCGGGTGCTGGATCAAGGTCTGCACGAAGACCTCGATATCATCAACTACGGCCAGAAACCGGTCCGCTTCAACCTCGAGATCGCGATCCGCTCCGATTTCGCCGACGTGTTCGACGTAAAAGCCAAGCGCGACATTCGCCGCGGTCACATCAACTCCGACTGGACCGAACCACGGCAGACTTTGCGCACCACCTACCGCAACGCCGATTTCTCCCGTTCGGTCGCGGTGTCGGTTGGCTTGAGCGACTCCCGCGCCGTGTTCGCCAACGGCCGCCTCAGCTTCGAGGTCAGGCTGCCGCCGCGCGGACGCTGGCATTGCTGCCTGATGTACGAATTCGCCGACGGCGACAAACGCTATCATGCACGCAACGATTGTGCCGTCGACGCCGGGTCGTCGTCACAGGCCAAGGCCCGTCGCGACTGGCGCGAAACAGTGCTGAAATTGCGCACAAGCAATGAAGAGTTCTACCGGTTCTACCATCAGGCCATCGACGACATGGCGGCGCTGCGCCTGCCGATCGAGGGTACCGACCACATGGTGTTCCTGCCGGCAGCCGGGCTGCCGTGGTTCATGGCGCCGTTCGGCCGCGACAGCCTGATCGTCTCATTGCAGAACATCCTGGTCTATCCCGAGTTCGCGCGAGGCTCGCTCGAGGTACTCGGCGGTTGGCAGGCCAAGGAACGGGATGATTTCCGCGATGCCGAACCGGGCAAGATCATGCACGAACTGCGTTACGGCGAGCTGGCGCATTTCAGGCTGATCCCGCACACCCCCTACTACGGCACCGCCGACGCGACGCCGCTGTATCTGATTACCTTGCACGCCGCCTGGCGCGCCACCGGCGATCATGCGCTGCTGGAACGATATCTTCCGAATGCCGAGGCCGCGCTCGACTGGATCGACAACTATGGCGACCGCGACGGCGATCTGTTCCAGGAGTACCAGACCCGTTCCCCGGTCGGGTATGAGAACATGGCGTGGAAAGACGCCGGCGATTCCATGACCTACGCCGACGGATCCCCGGTGCGCGGTCCCAAGGCACTGTGTGAACTGCAAGGCTACGTCTACGACGCCTGGGTGCGCATGGCCGAGGTTTTCGATGCGCTCAAACAGCCGGATCGCGCCGCGGCACTACGCCGAAAGGCCGCGGCGTTATTCACCAAGTTCAACCAGGCATTCTGGGATGAGGACGCCGGCTTCTACGCCGACATGCTGGATGGCGAGAAGCGGAAGGTGATGACGGTCGCATCGAACCCCGGCCATCTG
>JAVRPG010000494.1:0-16783 GCA_032162325.1 Mycobacterium sp.
CAGCCAGTGAGGAGCAGCGGGTGACGGAAAAGGACCATAACTCTGGGGCTGACCAGACGTCTGACGAAGTCACCGTGGAGACGACATCGGTTTTCCGCGCCGACTTCCTCAACGAGCTGGACGCTCCGGCCGCGGCCGGGACCGAGGGTGCGGTCTCGGGCGTTGAGGGGCTGCCCGTCGGGTCGGCGCTGCTGGTCGTCAAGCGCGGCCCCAACGCAGGGTCGCGATTCCTGCTCGATCAGGCCACGACGTCGGCCGGTCGACATCCCGACAGCGACATCTTCCTCGACGACGTCACAGTCAGCCGCCGTCACGCCGAGTTCCGGCTTGAGGGCGGGGAGTTCCAGGTCGTCGACGTCGGCAGCCTCAACGGCACGTACGTCAACCGGGAGCCCGTGGATTCGGCGGTGCTGGCCAATGGTGACGAGGTGCAGATTGGCAAGTTCCGCCTGGTGTTTCTGACCGGGCCCAAGGGCGACGACGACAGCGGCCCGGGCAGCTAAGTGACCGCCCCCGACACGCCGGCTTTGGCCGGGATGTCGATCGGAGCGGTCCTCGATCTGCTACGAGGCGACTTCCCGGACGTGACCATCTCCAAGATCCGGTTTCTGGAGGCCGAAGGCCTGGTCACGCCTGAGCGCACCGCGTCGGGATATCGGCGGTTCACCGCCTACGATTGCGCGCGCCTGCGGTTCGTCCTCACCGCACAGCGCGACCAGTATCTGCCGTTGAAGGTCATCAAGGCGCAGCTGGACGCCCAGCCCGACGGTGAGTTGCCCCACTCCGGATCCGCTTACGGCGTACCGCGTTTGGTTCCGGTGGACGCGGCGTTCGACGAGGGCACGGCCGGGCTGTCCGGCGTCGCGCCCACCCAGGTGCGGCTGCGGCGCGAAGATCTGCTGGCCCGATCGGGCGTCGACGAAGCCCTGCTGACCGAGCTGATCAGGGCGGGGGTGATCAAGCCGGGAACGGCGGGCTTCTTCGACGAGCATTCGGTATTGATAGCGCAATGCGCCAAGGCGCTGGAGGAGTACGGCGTGGAACCGCGGCACCTGCGGGCGTTTCGCTCGGCGGCCGACCGGCAATCTGACCTGATCGCCCAGATCGCGGGTCCGGTGGTCAAGGCGGGCAAGGCCGGGGCCCGCGACCGCGCCGACGATCTGGCCCGTGAAGTTGCTGCGCTGGCGATCACGTTGCACACGTCGCTGATCAAGGCCGCGGTGCGCGACGTTCTCGACCGCTGAGGATTAGACTCGATTCTTGACGGCTTCTTGGTGCGGAGGGCAGACACAGATGGGTGAGGTTCGTGTGGTCGGCATTCGCGTGGAGCAGCCCCAGAACCAGCCGGTGCTGCTGCTGCGGGAAGCCAACGGTGACCGGTACTTGCCGATCTGGATCGGCCAGCCGGAGGCCGCGGCCATCGCGCTCGAACAACAGGGCCACGAGCCCGCCCGGCCACTGACGCACGACCTGATCCGAGATCTCATTGCCGCACTTGGTCATTCGCTCAAGGAGGTACGCATCGTCGACCTCCAGGAGGGCACCTTCTACGCGGATCTGATCTTCGACCGCGACATCAAGGTGTCGGCGCGGCCGTCGGACTCGGTGGCCATCGCGCTGCGCGTCGGCGTGCCGATCTATGTCGAGGAAGCGGTGCTCGCCGAGGCTGGCCTGCTGATTCCCGACGAGAACGACGAGGAAGCGACGGGCGCGGTCCGTGAGGACGAGGTCGAGAAGTTCAAGGAATTCCTCGACAGCGTGTCGCCCGACGACTTCAAGGCGACGTAAGCCCCAGTCCAGCCGTTTTGTCACGGATACATCTCGTCACGCTCGACACGCGGCGCGGGTTTCTTTCAACCGTGAATTGGGCAGCCATACTTGACCGCGACGAGCAGTCATGACTCACCCCGAAGCGTATGCTCGACACATTCGAGCTTCGGCAAATGTGCGCCCATGCAGGTCACAGAGGCGAGTTCGATCGGCGAGAGGATTCGACAGTGGGAGACACACCACGTCAAGAGCAGCTGGACCTGTCCACCAGCAGCGGCTCCGCTGAACCGCCCGCCAGCGCGCCCAGCGAACCCGTGCAGGCCGGTCTGTTCCCCGACAATTCGGTGCCGGACGAACTCGTCGGCTACCGCGGCCCCAGCGCCTGCCAGATCGCCGGCATCACCTACCGCCAGCTGGACTACTGGGCGCGGACCTCGCTCGTCGTGCCGTCCATCCGCAGTGCGGCCGGTTCGGGTAGCCAGCGGCTCTACTCGTTCAAGGACATCCTGGTTCTGAAGATCGTCAAGCGGCTGCTGGACACCGGCATCTCGCTGCACAACATCCGCGTCGCCGTCGACCATCTGCGTCAACGCGGCGTGCGCGATCTGGCCAACATCACGCTGTTCTCCGACGGCACCACGGTTTACGAGTGCACGTCCGCCGAGGAAGTTGTCGACCTGCTGCAGGGCGGCCAGGGCGTGTTCGGCATCGCGGTGTCCGGCGCCATGCGGGAGCTGACCGGCGCGATCGCCGACTTCCCCGGTGAGCGGGCCGACGGCGGCGAATCGATCGCCACGCCCGAGGATGAGCTGGCCTCGCGGCGCAAGACTCGCGACCGCAAGATCGGCTGATACGTCGCGTTCGCTGGCCTGCCGGTAAACTGGTCAGCGCATCGCCCTTGTGCGGGAGAGTTCCGTGACGGCCAGTCACGGACGCCGAAGGAGCAACACCTCTCCGTCAACCTCTCAGGCACCCAGGACCGCGCAAGGCCCCGATGCCTCTGGAAAGCGGTAAGCGTGCTGCTTACCCGCCCATGGGGAAAGGCGCCCTTCGCGCAAGGCCGCCGAATCTCTCAGGCGCCCGGGACGGGTTGACGACAGAGGGGGAGGAACCAGCGGTTCCTGCCCCAACGCGTCGGGAGTACACGTCAGTGTTCGATCACAACCAACCCAACTTCGCCGATCGCCACATCGGACCGGATGCCGATGCCGTCGCGACGATGCTCAAGACCATCGGCGTGGGTTCCCTCGACGAACTGGCCGACAAGGCGCTGCCCGCAGGCATCCTCGACGCGCTGTCCGACGACGGCGTCGCGCCCGGCCTGGATCAGCTGCTGCCTGCCGCCAGCGAGCAGGAAGCGCTCGCAGAACTGCGCGCCATGGCAGATTCCAACACGGTCGCGGTGTCGATGATCGGGCAGGGCTACTTCGACACCCTGACGCCACCGGTGTTGCGCCGCAACATACTTGAGAACCCCGCGTGGTACACCGCCTACACCCCGTACCAGCCGGAGATCAGCCAGGGGCGCCTGGAGGCGCTGCTGAACTTCCAGACGATGGTCGCCGACCTGACCGGACTGGAGATCGCCAACGCCTCGATGCTCGACGAGGGCACCGCCGCCGCCGAGGCAATGACGCTGATGCACCGCGCGGTGCGCGGGCCGTCGAACCGACTGGCCGTCGACACCGACGTGTATCGCCAGACAGCCGCGATCCTGGCCACCCGGGCGGAGCCGCTGGGCATCGAAATCGTCACCGCCGAACTTCGCGCCGGCCTGCCCGACGCCGACTTCTTCGGGGTGATCACGCAGCTGCCCGGCGCCAGCGGCGAGGCAGTCGACTGGACCGAGTTGGTGGCCGCTGCACACGAGCGCGGCGCACTGGTCGCGGTCGGCTCCGACCTGCTGGCGCTGACGCTGATCACCCCGCCCGGCGACATCGGTGCCGACGTCGCGTTCGGCAGCACCCAACGTTTCGGTGTGCCAATGGGATTCGGCGGACCGCACGCGGGCTACCTCGCGGTGCACGCCAAGCATGCACGGCAGCTGCCCGGCCGGCTGGTCGGCGTGTCACAGGACGCCGACGGCGCCCCGGCGTATCGGCTGGCGCTGCAGACCCGCGAGCAGCACATCCGCCGCGACAAGGCCACCAGCAATATCTGCACTGCGGAGGTGCTGCTGGCGGTGATCGCCGCCATGTACGCGAGCTATCACGGTGCGGACGGGCTGGCAGGAATCGCGCGCCGGGTGCACGGGCGCGCACGCAAGCTGGCCGCCGGGTTGACGGTCGCCGGCGTCGAGGTGGTGCACGACCGGTTCTTCGACACCGTGCTGGCCCGCGTGCCGGGCCGGGCCGCGGCGGTTGCGGCCGCGGCCAAGGAGCGCGGCATCAACATCTGGCTGGTCGACGCCGACCACGTGTCGGTGTCGTGCGACGAGGCCACCACCGACGACCATGTCGCGACGGTGCTGTCGGCGTTCGGAGCCTCGCCCGCGGGCGGCGATTTCGGCGGTCCCGACATCGCCAGCCGCACCTCCGAGTTCCTCACCCATCCCGCGTTCACGCGATATCGCACCGAAACCGAGATGATGCGCTACCTGCGGTCGCTGGCCGACAAGGATATTGCGTTGGACCGCAGCATGATTCCGCTCGGATCGTGCACGATGAAGCTCAACGCGGCCGCCGAGATGGAGCCGATCACATGGCCGGAGTTCGCCCGCCAGCATCCGTTCGGGCCTGCGTCGGACACGCCGGGGCTGCGCAAACTGATCGCCGACCTGGAGACCTGGCTGACCGCGATCACCGGGTATGACGCGGTGTCGCTGCAGCCGAACGCGGGGTCGCAGGGGGAGTACGCCGGTCTGCTGGCGATCCAGGCGTATCACGCCGAGCGCGGCCAGCCCGACCGCGACGTGTGCCTGATCCCGTCCAGCGCCCACGGCACCAACGCAGCGTCGGCGGCTCTGGCCGGCATGCGGGTCGTCGTGGTGGCATGCCGTGCCAACGGTGACGTCGACCTCGACGACCTCCGCGCCAAAGTGGCCGAGCACGCAGATCGGTTGTCGGCGTTGATGATCACCTACCCGTCGACGCACGGCGTCTACGAGCACGACATCGCCGAGATATGTGCGGCGGTGCACGACGTCGGCGGCCAGGTGTACGTCGACGGCGCCAACCTCAACGCCTTGGTCGGGCTGGCCCGACCCGGCCGGTTCGGCGGGGACGTCAGCCACCTCAATCTGCACAAGACGTTCTGCATTCCGCACGGCGGAGGCGGGCCCGGCGTGGGTCCGGTGGCGGTGCGCGAGCACCTGGCCCCCTACCTGCCCGGTCACCCGCTGGCCGAGGAGCTGCCCGAGAAGTACACGGTGTCCTCGGCGCCGTACGGTTCGGCGTCGATCCTCCCGATCACCTGGGCCTACATCCGGATGATGGGCGCAGGCGGGCTGCGCGCGGCGTCGCTGACCGCGATCGCGTCGGCCAACTACATCGCCCGGCGCCTCGACGAGTACTACCCGGTGCTGTACACGGGCGAGAACGGCATGGTGGCCCACGAGTGCATCCTGGATCTGCGCGGCATCACGAAGGACACCGGTGTCACCGTCGACGATGTGGCGAAACGGCTGGCGGACTACGGTTTCCACGCGCCCACCATGAGCTTCCCGGTGGCAGGCACGCTGATGGTCGAGCCGACCGAGAGCGAGAGTCTGACCGAGGTCGACGCGTTCTGCGAGGCGATGATCGCGATTCGCGGCGAGATCGATCAGGTCGGCGCGGGCACATGGTCCGTCGACGACAACCCGCTGCGCGGCGCACCGCATACCGCGGAATGCCTGCTGGTAGCCGACTGGGATCATCCCTACACCCGTGAGCAGGCCGCCTATCCGCTCGGAAAGAACTTCCGGCCCAAGGTGTGGCCGCCGGTGCGCCGCATCGACGGCGCCTACGGCGACCGCAACCTGGTGTGCTCGTGCCCGCCGGTAGAGGCGTTCGCGTAATTTGCCCGGATACTGTGTCGTTTGTCGCGGCGAAATGCGAGTAGCGGCCGCAACAAGCGACACACAATCGGCGACGCGGTCGCCTAACCGCCGAGTTCGAGCGACGGGAAGTAGACAACCTGTCCGACGGTGATGTGGTCGGGATCGTCGATGAAGTTGGCCGCGGCAACCATCTTCACCAGCGTGAGTGTGCGATCGGCGCCGCCGTCGCCGTAGTTGTCCTCGGCCAGCTTCCACAGTGTGTCACCGGCGACCACGGTGTGTTTGCGGTTCACCCGCGGCTGCATCAGCACCGTGCCGGGCGCCGGATCTCCGTCGGGCAGGTGGTTGGCGATCGAGATGATGGTCCAGAGCCGGGATTCGCCGTACCAGCGCTCCGCCAGGATCTCGAGTGTCTCGCCTGCGACCACGGTGTGATGCCCGACGTTGGCGAGATCGGGGATCGACAGCCATTCGCCGACGATCAGGTCGCGTTGCGAGGATCGCCCCGGTGATCGACGTAATGCGCGCGGCCCCGTGAGCTGTCGAACCACCGAGACGTGAACGGGTACAGCGCCGGATCCGGCGTGAATTCGACGCGCATTCCATAGTCCTTCGCTGACGGTGTTGATACGGTCCGTCGGGTGTTACCTCCAAGAGTGGCAGAGTGGCGCGACGGTGGCAGGTGGTTGACGACGCCCGCGGGGAGCGTGTTCGTCCGCTCGGCGCCCGGCGATGGCCCGACGATCCTGCTGTTGCATGGCTACCCGTCCAGCTCGTTCGACTACCAGCAAGTGGTCCCGCATCTGGCCGGGCGGGCCTGGCTGACGCTGGACTTCCTCGGATTCGGGCTGTCGGACAAACCCCGTCCGCACCGCTACGGCCTGCTCGAGCAGGCCGACATCGTGCAGGCCGTCGTCGCCGAATCGGCGCCGGGTCCGGTGGTGGTCATCGCACACGACATGGGGACATCGGTCACGACCGAGCTGCTCGCCCGAGACCTTCAGGGCCGCTTGCCATTCGAGCTGCAGCGGGTGGTGCTGACCAACGGCAGCGTGATCCTGCGGCGCGCAAGCCTGCGGCCCGTCCAGAAGGTCCTGCGCGGTCCTCTCGGTCCGCTCGCCGCACGGCTTTCCGGCAAGGCGATGTTCGGCCGGGAGTTCGCGCGCTTGTTCAGCGCGAACCACCCGCTGTCGGTGCAGGAGGCCGATGCCCAGTGGGCGCTGATGTCCTACAACGGCGGGCATCGCATCGCCCACCTGCTGATCTCGTATCTCGACGAGCGCGAGCGCCACGCCGAGCGGTGGCACGGCGCGGTGCGGGACTGGCCCAAACCGCTGAGCTTCCTGTGGGCGCTCGACGACCCGGTTGCGACCACGAACGTGCTCGACGGGCTGCGTGAATTGCGGCCTGCCGCAGACGTTGTCGAGTTGCCGGGGGTCGGGCACTACCCGCAGGTGGAGGTGCCGGACGTGTTTACCCGCGCAGCACTGAGCCTGCTGTCAATGGCCCACTAACCCAGGAACTGTGTGACGGCGGTAGTGAGGTCCGGCCCCGCCGAGCTGGACAGGTTCTGGTAAGTGCCATCGCTGATCTGGGCCACTGATTCCCAGGTAGCGCGGTCGGAGTCGGATCCGAAGTCAATGACGTTGACGGCGACCGGCCGGGCCGGGTCGAAGGCGCCGCGAATGTACTGCTGCAGGCCGGAGCCGCTCAGCGATTGGTCCGTGTGCGGCCCGGTCGTGATGACCAGGACGGAATTGCTCTGGCCCTGGCGGAACTTCGCGAGTGCATCGTCGTAGATCATGCGTAGCGTCGTGAACGACACCGCACCGCCGCCCGACGCGGTCTGCTCGTCCAGTGCGGCGGCCAACGCCGTCGAGCGCGGTCGCCCGTTGAGCGGATCGGACAGCGGACCTGTGCTCACCTCGGACCTGCCGTCGGTGCCGTCGAACGTCCACAGCCCGACCGCAGAGTTCGGCGGCATCGCCTGCAGCCGCGCGTTGAGCGCCGCTACCACGTTGGCCAGCCGGGACTTGCCGCCCTCCTGGGTGTTCATCGACTGGTCGAGCATGATCGTCACGGCGGGATTCCCGACCGGCGCGGTCAGCGTGTTGGCCAGCGTTGCCCGCATCGCGTTGTCGCCCACCGACAGCGGCGCCGACACGGGCGCAAAGCTCGTCACATCGCTCTTCGGCGGCGTGCCACCCTCGGTGCGGAAGCCGGCCTTGGACAGTTCCGTGAGCTGCTCGGGTCTGCGCATGAAACGGGCGAATTCGCTGGCCGCGCTGACCTGTTCCTGCGACAGCCAGTTGCCGCTGAGCAGCGCCGTCGGATAGTCCGCGATGGCCGTCGGGCCTGGCGGCAGCCACGAAGTGACCTTGGTCTTGGCGTCAGAAAGCGTGGCGGCGCGTTGGAACAGCTGCTGCTCGGTGGTGACCACGGCGTGCACAGGAGCGGTGGCCGGGTCGGTCGCGCTCAGCAGCGCATCCATTGCGGTGGACGCCTTGTTGTCGGCCAGCCTGGGCTGACCGCCCACCAGTGTGTTGACGGCGCCCGCCCCGGAGCTGGCCGGCGCACCTGCGGGTGCCGACGCCGCCGCTACCGCCTCGGCCGCCAGATACGACGCATCGCTGTCGCCGCTGAGCGGCAACGACAGCCGCAGCGGCCCCCAGCCGGGCAGGTTCAGACCGGCCAGCGCCGTCGGATTCGTCTGCAGGCCCGGCAGTGTTCCCCAGTTCTGTTGGGCCAGCGCATCTTTGAGTTGCGGTCGGATGGCAAGCAGGACAGGTGAGGTGACCAACGATCGGCTGTCGCTGACGGTCTGCGCGCCTGCCGCCGCCTCGAGCCGGGCCTCGGACACCGAGCTGGCCGGGATCCACAACGCGGGACGCTCACCAAGTTCGGCCGGCCACTTGCCGATGAAGCCGTTGACGACCTGGTCGGGGTCGGCGGGTTTGACACCCACCTGCACGCACCGATCAGCGACGGGTGCCGCGCTCTTGTTGTAGGTGTTGGCCAGCGTCTGGACCTGATCGGCGATCGAGGGATCGGCGACGACGGCGACGGCGAGTTCGCCGTCCACGCAACGGGCGGCACCCGCGTCGGTGCGACTGGACAGCGCGTCGCCGAAGAATCGCCACAGAATGACCGCACCGACCACCACGACGACGGCGACCAGCGCCGCGATCACGCCGAGGCTAACGCCGCGCCTGCCGGTCGCCACCGCACGGTGGCTGCCCGTCCACTCGCCGCCTTCCCATTCACCGCTGTGCTTCTGTCCCGACGACCGCGGGGGCGGGGCGGCCCCACCACCGAGCCGAGGTTCCGACTGCGCATAGTCCCGTTCGGGCCCGGGGTAGTCGGTTCGGGGGTAATCAGGCTCGTAGTAGTCGGTTTCGCCGTAATCGGGTTCGTCGTAGCCAGGCTCGTCGTAGTCGCTCTCGGGATAGCCGGTCGCGGGGTAGGCGGGTTCACGGTAGCCCGGCCGGTCGTACTCGGATTCGCGATACCCGCGGCCTTGGTAGTCCGGCGCACCGTAGCCGGGACCGTAGTCGGGTTCGTCGGGTTCAGGTCGTCCGAAGCGCTGGGTCGGCGGTTCCTCGGGCAAATCCTCGCCGGCCGAGTCCTCCGGATCGGGAATGCTATGCCTGCCCACGTAAGGCCTTGTGCTCGTTTCGACGGCCGGTCATCGACGAGTCAGGCACCCTTGTACTCGCGGCGTCGGCGGTGCAGGATCGGCTCGGTGTAGCCGTTGGGTTGTGCGCCGCCGGACAGGATCAGCTCCTGCGCGGCCTGAAATGCGACGCTGCCGTCGGGATCTGGTGCCATTGGCCGGAATTCCGGATCAGTCTCGTTCTGCTTGTCGACCACCGCGGCCATCCGGCGCAGGCTGGCCTTCACGTCGTCCTCGGTGATCACGCCGTGGCGCAACCAGTTGGCGAGCAACTGACTGGAAATCCGGAGGGTCGCACGATCTTCCATCAGTGCGACATCGTGAATGTCGGGCACCTTCGAGCAGCCGACGCCTGCGTCGATCCAGCGCACCACGTAGCCCAGGATGGACTGGCAGTTGTTGTCGACCTCCTCGCGGATCTCCTCGGGCGCCCACGCCAGCTCCTTGGCCAGCGGGATGGCCAGCAGCTGATCAATGTTGGTGCGCCGCTTGCCTTCCAGCTCCTTGTGCACCGCGTACACGTCGACCTGGTGGTAGTGCATCGCGTGCAGCGTGGCCGCCGTCGGCGACGGCACCCACGCGGTGGTGGCGCCCGCCTTCGGCTGACCGATCTTCTGCTCGACCATGTCGGCCATCAGGTCGGTCATCGCCCACATACCCTTGCCGATCTGCGCGCGGCCGGAGAACCCGGTGGCCAGCCCGATGTCGACGTTCTGGTCCTCATAGGCCTGGATCCACTGTGTGCTCTTCATCGCACCCTTGCGGATCATCGGCCCGGCTTCCATCGAGGTGTGGATCTCGTCGCCGGTGCGGTCCAGGAAGCCGGTGTTGATGAACACCACCCGATCGGCAGCGGCCTTGACGCACGCCTTGAGGTTGAGCGTGGTGCGGCGCTCCTCGTCCATGATCCCGACCTTGAGCGTGTTCTGCGGCAGCCCAAGCACGTCCTCGACCCGGCTGAACAGCTCGACCGTGTACGCGACCTCGTCGGGGCCGTGCATCTTCGGCTTCACGATGTAGACCGATCCGGTGCGGCTGTTCACCAGCGGTCCGTTGCCGTCGCCTGTCTTCAGCCCGTGCACGGCGATCAGGCTGGTGAACAGCGCGTCCTGGATGCCCTCGAACACCTCCCGGAATTCTGCCCCGTCCTCGGCTCCGTTCTCTTTCATGACAATCGCATCGTTGGTCATCAGGTGGCCGACGTTGCGGACGAACATCAGGCTGCGCCCGGGCAGCGTAATCTGCTCGCCGCCCTCTGGAGCCGCGGAGTCGGCGACATTGGGCCGGGGGGCGGTGTAGGTACGGTCCTGGTTGAGCACGCGGGTAAACGTCTTGTCACCCTTGGTGACTTCCTCGGAGAGGTCGCCGCGGTTCAGCCCCAGCCAGTTTCGGTAGCCGAGCACCTTGTCATCCGCGTCGACGGCGGCAACGGAGTCCTCGAAATCCATGATCGTGGTGATCGCGGACTCCAACACGACATCCTTGATGCCTGCGGCGTCGGTGGCACCGACCGGTGAATCCGGGTCGATGAGGATCTCGATGTGCAGACCGTGGTTGCGCAGCAGCACGGACCACGTTGGCGAGCCGAGCTCGCCGCTGTATCCGACGAACTGCTCCGGCGTCGCCAGCCCGGTCGACAACCCGTCGCCCAGATCGATCAGCAGCTGCCCGTCGTCGATTCTGATGCCGGTCGCCTCGCTCCACGCGCCGGTGGCCAGCGGCACGGCGTCGTCGAGGAACCGACGCGCGTAGCCGATGACCTTGTCGCCGCGCACCTTGTTGTAGCCGGTGCCCTTCTCGGCGCCATCGTCCTCGGGGATCACGTCGGTGCCGTAAAGCGCGTCGTACAGCGAACCCCAGCGGGCGTTGGCGGCGTTGAGCGCGAACCGTGCGTTGAGGATCGGGACCACCAGCTGCGGGCCCGCGGTGGTGGTTATCTCGTCGTCGACGCCCGCGGTGGTGATGGTGAAGTCGTCCGGCTCGGGCTGCAGGTAGCCGATCTCGGTGAGAAACTGCTTGTAGCCGTCGGGGTCGATCGGCTCGATGACGTGCTGGCGGTGGTATTTGTCGATCTGCGCCTGCAGATCGTCGCGGCGGGCCAGCAGGTCCTGGTTCTGGGGGCTGAGATCGGTGACGACCTTGTCGACGCCCGCCCAGAAGCTGTCTGGGTCGATGTCGGTGCCCGGAAGCGCCTCGTTGTTGATGAAGTCGTACAGCACCTGTGCGACGCGCAGGTTCCCCACCGTCACGCGGTCGGTCATTTTTCCTCCCTAAAGCCGTCGATCCAGCTTACCCACCGGGAACTGGGGCTATTCGCGGTTCACCGCAGTGAGCAGCAGGTCACACCGGTCGGCCAGGATGGCCCGCAGTGGTGCAGCCCGCTCAGCAACGCTCTGCTGGGCCCTGACGTATTCGGCCCGGCCGGCCGGCGTCTCGACGGCGATCGGCTCGAATCCGTAGTCGCGGAGATCATAGGGGCTGGCGCGCATGTCCAGTGCACGGGCATCGGCCGCCAGCTCCAGGCAGTCCATCACCAGCTCCGATTCCACCAGCGGGCCGAGCTTGAAGGCCCACTTGTAGCAATCCATGGCCGCGTGCACACAGCCCGGTTGTTCCGTCGCGACCTGGCCGTCCCGGGTGAGTTCCTCGGCGTTGCGACGCGTGGCCGGCTCGGTGAAGAAGCGGTATGCATCAAAGTGGCTGCAGCGCAACGGCATTGACTCTAGGACGGCGTCGGTGCCCACGCGGCCGAGTCGCAGCGGCACCTGCCCGTGGCGCACCGTCGGGGCCCGGTACACCATCGCCCATTCGTGCAGGCCGAAGCAGTTCAGGCGCGCCGGGCGTGCGGCCGTCGCGCGCAGTAGCCGGGCGATGAATCGGACCGTGTCGGCACGCGCCAGCAGGTGCTCCCGCGTCACCGTCACACCGTTGCGCCCACGCGCGTAGCCGCTGCGGCTGAGGTAGCGCTGCGCCGACGCGCCGCCGAGCGCCACGCCAAACCCGGGGTGCCAGATCCGCAGCTGCCGCGGTCCCAGGCTGTAGTAGCTGAACAGAAAGTCCCACACCGGGTGGGCCTCGCCGGCCCGCGTCCGCCTGCGATGAGGCTCACAGAAATCGTCCACCCGCTTGTGATGCATCCGCTCGCGGTCGAGCCAGTCCCGCTCCTCGAGCAACGACTCAGCCACGGTGCGTCCCGTCGCGAACGGCGCCGACCACGTCCTCGACCAGGTCCTCCAGCGCCACCATCGCGGAGACCGTGCCGTCGGCGTCGGTGAGGAGCGCCAGGTGGCTGTTGTCACGCCGCAGCCGAGACAGCGCATCGGGCAGTGGCAACGACGCGGGCATCTGCGGCAGCGGCCGCACCATCGACGAGTCCAGCACCGCTTCGGGATCGTCTACCAGTGGCAGCACGTCCTTGATGTGCAGATATCCGATGAAATCGCCG
Source organism: Mycobacterium sp. (assembly GCA_032162325.1). Taxonomy (GTDB): domain Bacteria; phylum Actinomycetota; class Actinomycetes; order Mycobacteriales; family Mycobacteriaceae; genus Mycobacterium. The sequence continues at coordinate 12,868 of JAVRPG010000494.1, forward strand.
AACAGGTCGACGACGGGGAAACGGGAGTAGCCGGTGTCGGCCAGTGCGCGCTGGATAGCCGCCACCGTCGGCCCGCAACCGTCGGCGGCCACCGGCACCGCGTGCACCTCACTGAGCGGCATCGCGACATCTCCCACCACGCGGGTGCGGATCCGCAGCGCCCTCGACAACCGGTTGTGCTCCTCGGGATCCAGAAGGCCCTCCGAAAGCGACTCAGCGATCATCTCCGACAGCTCGATGCTCGAAACCGCGTTCTCCAGCTCGGTTTTCGCCTCGACGCCGAACGCGCGCAGAATCACGTGCGCACACCAGTCGTAGAACGCGATGACCGGCCGCGCGGCGCGTACCCACAGCAGATATGGCGGCACCAGCAGCATGGCCGCCGACTCCGGCCCGGCGAGCGCGATGTTCTTCGGCACCATCTCGCCCAGCAGCACATGCAGCACCACCACGATCGTGATCGCGATGACGAACGACACCGTGTGCAGAACGGTGTCGGGGATGCCGATCAATCCGAAGGGCTTCTCCAACAGGTGCGCCACCGCGGGTTCGCCCACCCGACCCAACAGGATCGAACAAATCGTGATCCCCAGCTGCGCCCCTGCCAGCATCACCGGCAGATTCTCGCCCGCCCGGATGACCGTCACCGCATTGTGCTTGCCCTGCTCGGCAAGGGCCTCGAGCCGGTCGCGGCGCGCCGAGATCAGTGCGAACTCCGCGCCGACAAAAAACGCGTTGGCGGCCAGCAGCAGCATGGTCAGGACCACGCCGAAAAAGTCACCCATCGGCGTCGTCCCCCTCGTCGCCACGCCGGCCCAGCTTCGTCAGTTCCAGCTGATCGATCCGGCGACCGTCCATCTGCAACACCGTGGCCAGCCAGCGCATCGGGTCCTGCAGCGGTGCGTCCGGATCGAACGCCGTCAGCTCGACCGACTCGCCCTCCTCGGGGATGTGGCCGAGCTCCTGCAGCACCAGGCCACCGATGGTCTCGTATTCGCCTTCGGAGGCCCGGAATCCGGTTGCGCCTGCCACCTCGTCGATGCGCAGCAGACCCGAAACGTGCCAGCCCCGACCCGCTTGCACGACGTCGGCGGTTGGCTCGTCGTGTTCATCACGGATGTCACCGACGATCTCCTCGATGACGTCCTCGACGGTCACCATGCCCGCGGTGCCGCCGTACTCGTCCACCACCAGCGCGGTCTGCAAGCCGTCGGCCCGCAGCTCTGCCATCACATCGTCGCCGTCCAACGTCGATGGCACCCTGGCGACGGGCTGCGCCAGGTCCGCCAGCCGGGTCTTCTTGTGTTGCTCCGGTGGCACTTCAAAGACCTGTTTGACATGGACGATTCCGATCGTCTCGTCGAGGTCACCGTCGACGATCGGGAACCGCGAGTAACCGCTCTGGATCGCCGCCTCCACCAGATCGGCGACCGTCTCGTCGAGCTCGAGGGTCACGATCTCTGTTCGGGGCGTCATCAGTTCCTCGGCCGTCCGCGAGCCGAACTGCAGCGAACGGTCCACCAGGGTCGCGGTGACGGGGTCCAGCGACCCCCGCCGAGCCGAGTTGCGGACCAGCGAACCGAGCTCCTGCGGTGACCGGGCCGAGCGCAACTCCTCGGCGGGTTCGATGCCCAGCCGGCGCAGGATCCAGTTGGCGGTGCCGTTGGTCAGGTGGATCAACGGCGTGACCAACGTCGAGAAAAGCACCTGCGGACCTGCCACCACACGAGCGACCGGCAGCGGCTTGGCCACCGCGAGATATTGGGCGACGAGTTCGCCGAACACCATCGACACCGACGTCGCGATCAATAGCGCCAGCGCCAACGCCAGGCCGCCGGAAACGTCGCGGCTTAACGACATCGCCGTGAAGACCGGCTCCAGCAGCCGCGCCACCAGCGGCTCGGCGAGATAGCCAGTGATCAACGTGGTGATCGAAATACCCACTTGGGCACCCGAGAGCTGGAACGACAACGTGCGATGCGCCCGCTGCACGAGCTTGTCGCGGCGACCGCCAGTACGGGCATTCGCATCGACGGTGCTGCGCTCCAGCGCGGTCAGCGAGAACTCGGCGGCGACGAAAACGGCGGTGCCCGCAGTGAGCACGACAAACGTCAGCAGAGAAAGCAGGGTGAAGACGGTGTTCATCGCGTCCTCACCGGGAGTGCGCCGGGCCGTTTGCCCGGCCGACTAGGGGAGGGTTCCGCGTCGGACGGCTCGTGGGATGGCCGCTGGGCCGCGAAGCCCGGCTCGGACCCGGGAGCCTCCACGGGTGCCTGCGGCACGTGATCCCTTTCGCTTGGTCGGCAATGAAAGCCTTATGTTAGCGGTCTCGTTCGCTCGGCGGCCTCACCAACCGGTGGGGAGCGGGTGGCCTTCGGCGAACCCGGCAGCGGACTGCACTCCGAGCACCGCCTTGTCGTGGAGTTCGGCGATGGTCGCGGCGCCGACGTAGGTACACGTGCTGCGCACGCCGGAGGTGATGTGGTCGAGCAGGTCCTCGACCCCGCCGCGAGAGGGATCCAGCCCCATCCGCGACGTCGAGATGCCCTCCTCGAACAACGCCTTGCGGGCCCGGTCGAACTGGCTGTCGGCCGCGGTGCGGGCGGCCACGGCGCGTTTGGACGCCATGCCGTAGCTCTCCTTGAACGGCTGGTCCTCGCGGTCGCGCATCAGGTCGCCCGGCGACTCGTAGGTGCCTGCGAACCATGAGCCGATCATCACATTGGCCGCCCCGGCGGCCAGCGCCAGAGCGACGTCGCGGGGATGGCGGACACCGCCGTCCGCCCACACGTGGCCGCCGAGTTGCCTTGCCGCCGCGGAGCATTCGACAACCGCGGAGAACTGCGGCCTGCCGACGCCGGTCATCATCCGGGTGGTGCACATCGCGCCGGGCCCGACACCGACCTTGACGATCGATGCGCCCGCGGTGATCAGGTCGCGGGTGGCCTCCGCGGACACGACGTTGCCCGCGGCCAACGGCAGCCCGAGGTCGACGGACGATACCGACTTGATCGCGTCGAGCATCTTGAGCTGGTGGCCGTGCGCGGTGTCGATCACCAGCAGGTCGACGCCTGCCTCGGCGAGCGAGCGGGCCTTGGCGCCGACGTCGCCGTTGATGCCGACCGCGGCGGCAATGCGCAGCCGGCCCTTATCGTCGACGGCGGGTGTGTAGATTCCGGCCCGGATCGCCCCGGTGCGGGTGAGTACGCCGGCCAGGGCGCCGTCCGGATCGGTCATCACCGCCACGTCCACCGGCGCGTGTTCGAGCAGATCGAAGACCTTGCGTGGGTCGGTGCCCGCAGGCGCTGTGACGAAATCGGACACCGCGATGTCGCGGACCCGGGTGAACCGGTCGACACCGACGCAGTTGGCCTCGGTGACCAGCCCGATAGGGCGGCCCTCGAACACCACGACAGCCGCGCCGTGCGCGCGCTTGTGGATCAGCGCCATCGCGTCCGACACCGAATCGTCGGGCGACAGCACGACGGGGGTGTCGACGACCAGGTCGCGGCTCTTGACGAAGTCGACCGTTTCCTTGACCGCCGATATAGGAAGGTCCTGCGGCAGAACGACAATGCCGCCGCGGCGGGCCATGGTTTCGGCCATCCGGCGGCCTGCCACGGCCGTCATGTTCGCCACCACCACGGGGATGGTGGTGCCCGACCCGTCGTGCGTCGAGAGGTCGACGTCGAACCGTGACTGCACGTCCGAGCGCCCCGGGACGATGAAGACGTCGTTGTAGGTCAGGTCGTAGGGCGGCGATTGCCCTTCGAGAAACCTCACGGCACCGAACTCCTCATGATCAGGCCGGAATCTCGGTTCGGTCGCCGCTCCAGAGCGTGTGGAACTTCTTGCTCGGGTCGGCGTCGATGCGCCCGTAGGTGTGCGCGCCGAAGAAGTCCCGCAGGCCCTGGGT
>JAVRPG010000495.1:0-3082 GCA_032162325.1 Mycobacterium sp.
CCTTGTGCCCGACCGGGTCCTTGCTGACCTGGACCACGACGTAGTCACCGGGTTTGAGGGCCTGTTCGATCTTGCGTTGGGCGCCGCCGAGGCCGGCGGCCTCCCAGTTCACCTCGCCGGCGTAGAGCACGCCGTTTCGGCCGCGGCCGATGTCGACGAACGCCGCCTCCATCGACGGAAGCACGTTCTGCACGATGCCCAGGTAGATGTTGCCGACGAGGGATGCCGACGCGGCCGACGTGACGAAGTGTTCGACGACGACGCCGTCCTCGAGGACCGCTATCTGCGTGTAGCGGGCGCCCTCGTGCGGCGGCTCGGTGCGGACCTTGTCGCGCACCACCATCATCCGTTCGACGGCCTCACGCCTGGCCAGGAATTCGGCCTCGGAAAGGATCGGCGGACGGCGACGGCCCGCGTCGCGGCCGTCGCGGCGGCGCTGCCGCTTGGCTTCGAGCCGGGTCGATCCGCTGATGCCCTGGATCTCGCCGTTGGCTTGATCTCTATCGGCCTTGTCTTTTTGGGCCCGTGGCGGCCGCTCGTGCACGACGGTGTTGGGCGGATCGTCCGGGGACGAACCGTTGTCGTTGTCGTCACCGGAGCCGGACTTGCGGCGGCGGCGGCGACGACGGCGACGAGTGGCGCCCTCAGCGCCGCTGTCCTCATCACCGCTCTCGTCGTCGGAGTCGTCGTCGGAATCCTCGTCGCCACCCTTGGCGTCGGTCTGTCCATCGCCGGAGTCGTCGTCGGAGTCGTCGCCACCCTGCTCGCCGCGACCACGGCCGCGTCCACGGCGTCCGCGGCGACGGCGCCGGGCTGCGGGCCGGTCCGCCTGGTCGTCATCGGAATCCGGTCCGCCGTCGTCGCTGTCGTCGTCGTCATCGTCGTCGTCGTCGGCAGCGGCGGCGGCGTCGTCGAACTGGACCGGCTGCGGCGCCACGAACAGCGGCAGGTAGTCGGCACGCTCGGGTTCGGCGGCGGTCTCGAGGATCAGCCGCGACTCCGGTTCGTCGCCGTCAACGTGGGTGGCGGGCGGTTCGTCGGCGACGGGCGGTTCGTCGGCGGCGGCCGGTTCGTCGGCGCCATCTTCCTCCGCAGGACTGTTGGCCAGCGCTTCCCGGACGCGCTCGGCCTCGTGCTCCTCGACCGTGGACTGGGGCCCGCGGGGCCGGCCGTCGAGCTCGGTCAAGGCGTCGAGCACACGCTTGCTGGTGGTGCCCAGCACACGCGCCAGGGAGTGGACCCTCAGCTTCTCTGGCTGGTCCTCACCTGGCTGAGTCTCGTCTGATAGGTCTTGGGTAGGGGCATCGTCGGCCACGTATTCTCCTCAAGCCCCCGGGCGCGTCATGTCTGACGCGGCCACGCGAGGGCTTTCGCTATGGACCCGGGCCACTTCACCCGGGCTTGTTATGGTCTCGCCCCGAGGGGTTCCAGTTCGGAACCGTCTCGGTGCCGGTCTGAATGATGGCTGGACGGTCGGCGCCGCACCGCGGTAGCGATGGTCGCGCTCGTCGAAGTCTTCATTCGGGCATCCGGCCCGCGTAAACAGGTCGGCTACCCGAGCCCAGTATCCCACATCACGCGTCCGAGACCGACCAGGCTGGACAACCGCGCTATCGGCCAGGAAACCACAGCTCGATTTCGCGGGCCGCGGATTCGGGCGAATCAGACCCGTGCACGAGGTTGTCCTGGGTGATAAGTGCCAGGTCACCGCGGATTGTGCCGGGCGTGGCCTTCTCAACCGGGTCGGTGGCGCCGGCAATCTGGCGAAACGCGGCAACGGCCCGCGGGCCCTCCACGATGGCCGCCACGACGGGCCCCGAGGTGATGAACTCCAGCAGCGACGGGAAGAACGCCTTTCCCTCGTGTTCGGCATAGTGCCTGCGGGCAAGGTCGTCGCCGACGTCCTTGAGTTCAAGGGCCGCGATGCTCAGGCCCTTGCCTTCGATACGGCCGAGGATCTCCCCGATAAGGCGCCGCTGGACGCCGTCGGGCTTGATCAAAACGAGGGTCCGCTCAGTCACGGCCGACAGCTTAATCGGGCGGCGCCTGCTGCCCGGGCAGCAGGCCGCGCTTCTGCCTGCGCAGCACCTCGGCGCGCAGATAGGCGATGAATATCCATACCGCGGTGAAGATGACGCCGATGAAACCGACCGCGCCGTGGACCAGCCAACCCGCGATCAGCACCACCTGGATCCCGAGGTTCACCCAGATCGCCCACGGCCGGCCCTGCACACCTCCCAGCAGCACCAGCACTACCGCGAATCCGATCAGGTAACCGGCCGTCAGCGGGGTCAATCCGTGGTCCGCGGCGGCGACGACCGGCAGCGCCAGCAGCACCACGATCGCCTCCAGGATCAACGTGCCTGCCATGACGCCGCGGAAGCTCTTCCACGGGTCCGGCGCCGCCTGGCCGGCGGCATTGGGCTCCGGCGCGTGCTGCGGCTGTTCGCTCATTCGGGGTCCCTTCCGAACAGGGTCCGCGCCGCGCCTGCCGTGACGACCGAGCCGGTGACCACCACGCCCGCGCCGCCGAACCCTTCGACCTCGTTGCCGGACTCCTCGACGAGGGCCGTGGCGGTCTCGATCGCGTCGGGCAGCGTGGCGGCGGTGACGACCCGCTCGGGCCCGAACCGTTCCTCGGCGCGCAGTGCCAGTCCCTCGACGTCCAGCGCGCGCGGTGATCCGTTGTGGGTCACCACGATTTGGTCGAACACCGGCTCGAGCGCGGTCAGGATGCCGTCGACGTCCTTGTCTGCCATCACCGAGACCACGCCGACGAGGAACCGGAAGTCGAATTCCTCCTGCAGCGCCTGCGCGAGTGCCGTGGCGCCTGCCGGATTGTGGGCCGCGTCGATGAACACCGTCGGCGCGGTGCGCATCCGTTCCAGCCGGCCGGGGCTGGTTGCGGCGGCGAAGCCCGCCCGGACCGCGTCGATGTCGAGCTGTCGCTGCGCACCCGCGCCGAAGAACGCCTCGACCGCGGCCAGCGCGACCACCGCGTTGTGCGCCTGATGCTCGCCGTGCAGCGGCAGGAAGATGTCGGAGTACACGCCGCCGAGGCCCTGCAATTCCAGCAGCTGCC
>JAVRPG010000496.1:0-6067 GCA_032162325.1 Mycobacterium sp.
CGTGGACAGCCCGTGCGGATACGAGAACGAGTTGTCGACACCGGTCGAGTCGGCGTTCTCTACCAAACGCATTTGCACCTGCCCGAATCGCGTTCCCGAGCGCTCGTTGAAAGCCCGATATGCCACAACGCAATCCGCCACACCGGTGGCCACCGCGATGGCCGCCTGCTGAATCGTGGCACAGGCGGCGCCACCTCCATGATGGATCTTGGAGAAGAACTTCAGCTCCCCGATGCCGGTGGCTCGTGCGATGGCGACCTCGGTGTTGGAATCCATCGTGAAGGTCACCATGCCGTCTACGTCAGCCGGCGTCAGGCCCGCATCGTCGAGCGCATCCAGCACCGCCTCGGCGGCCAGCCGCAACTCGCTGCGGCCGGAGTTCTTCGAGAAATCGGTGGCGCCGATCCCGACGATCGCCGCCTTTCCCGACAGTTCGCCCGTCATCAGGCACCCCCGACCGTCAACGTCGCCGTCGCGATCACATGATCACCAAGACTGTTGCTGCCAACGACTTTCAGCGTGATCAGGCCGTTCTCGATCGCGGTCACCTCACCTTTGAATGTCACGGTGTCGTACGCGTACCACGGCACACCCAGTCGCAGAGAGATCGACTTGATGACCGCGTTCGGCCCCGCCCAGTCGGTGACGTAGCGCTGCACCAAACCGGTGTCGGTGAGAATGTTGACGAAGATGTCCTTCGAACCCTTCGCCTGCGCCTTGTCCCGGTCGTGGTGCACGTCCTGGTAGTCGCGCGTCGCGATCGCCGTCGACACGATGAACGTCGGGTCGCCGTACAGCGACAGTTCGGGCAGCGTGCTGCCCACCTCGACGGTCGGCGCGCTCATGCTTGTGGCTCCCACGCGTACAGCGTCCAGGCTGGGCCGGAATCACCTTCTGGGAAGTCGATATACGTTACGCGCACAGGCATTCCGATCTCCACGGTGGCGGGGTCGACGTTGCGCAGCTCGCCAAGCATTCGGACGCCCTCTTCGAGCTCCACGAGTGCGATGACGAACGGCAGCGTGCGGCCAGGCACCTTCGGGGCGTGGTGGACCACGAAGCTGAACACCGTCCCCTTGCCGCTGGCCACGACGTAGTCGATCGGCGCCTCTTTGTCCTGCCACAGCGCCGGCACCGGCGGATGCTGCAGGCTGCCGTCGGGCCTCTTCTGGATGCGCAGTTCGTGGGCGTTGACGCCGTCCCAGAAGAACTTCGTATCCCGCGACGACGCCGGCCGCATCATCGAGTCCGCGTCCAGGTCGTCCGGCACGGATGAAGAGGGCGCCAGCGCTTCTTGATCAGAGGGCTTGAACTTCATGATGCGCCACATCATCTCGGCGACGTCCTCGTCGCCGACCTGCCACGTGATCTTCTGCGTGATGAAGAAGCCCTCACCCAGCGCGGTTTGCTTGGGACCCACGACATCGGTCAGTTCGGCAGCGACGCTGACCACCTCACCCGGCCGCAGGTAGCGGTGGTAAGTCTGCTCGCAGTTGGTCGCGACGACACCGATATAGCCTGCGTCGTCGAACAACTCGAGGATCTTACCCAGCGGGTCGTCATCCGGGCGAGTTCCGCTGAGGCCGAACATCGTCCAGACCTGAATCATCGCCGGCGGAGCGACGATGCCGGGGTGACCAGCAGCCTTGGCGGCCGCCTCGTCGACGTAGATGGGGTTCTTGTCGCCCATCGCGTCGAGCCAATGATCGACCATCGGCTGGTTGACCGGATGGCGACCCGCCCGTGGCTTGCTCCTGCCTTCGGCCTTGACCCGTTCGGCCGCAGCCTGGATGTCCTCGACGCTCATGACTGTCCGTTCTTCGCGCAAGCGCTCATCATCGCGGAACCCTCGGCACCTTCAGGCCCGACGCAGCAATCATCTCGCGCATCACCTCGTTCACTCCGCCGCCGAACGTAATGACCAGATTCCGTTTGGTCTGGCTGTCGAGCCAGTTGAGCAGTTCGGCGGTCTCCGGGTCGGCCGGGTTGCCGTACTTGCCGACGATCTCCTCTGCAAGGCGCCCGACGTACTGAACACGCTCGGTGCCAAACACTTTCGTCGAAGCGGCGTCGGCCACGTTGATGTCGTCACCCCCGGCCGCCACTTGCCAGTTGAGCAACTCGTTGATCCGCCAGATGGCATGGATTTCGCCGAGCGAGCGACGGACATCCTCGTGGTCGATCGGCGTCAGGCCGTTACCGCCCGGCTTCGACGCCCACGCGTGCACGCGGTCGTAGATGCTGGCAAACCGGCCCGCCGGGCCGAGCATGACCCGCTCGTTGTTGAGCTGGGTGGTGATCAGTCGCCAACCACCGTTCTCTTCACCGACGAGCATGTCCGCCGGAACGCGGACGTCGTTGTAGTACGTGGCATTGGTGTGATGCGCGCCGTCGGACAGAATCATCGGGGTCCAGGAGTAGCCGGGGTCCTTGGTGTCGACGATGAGAATCGAAATTCCCTTGTGTTTCACCGCTTCCGGATCGGTGCGGCAGGCCAGCCAGATGTAATCGGCGTCATGGCCGCCCGTGGTGAAGACCTTCTGCCCGTTGACGATGTACTCGTCGCCATGCCGAACGGCACTGGTGCGCAACGACGCCAGATCGGTGCCCGCCTCCGGCTCGGTGTAGCCGATCGCGAAGTGAACGTCACCGGAGAGGATCCCTGGCAGGAACTTCTTCTTCTGCGCCTCGCTGCCGTACCTCTGCAAGGTCGGCCCGACGGTCTGCAGCGTCACCGCAGGCAACGGCACATCGGCCCGGTGTGCCTCGTTGACGAAGATCTGCTGTTCGATCGGGCCGTAACCCAGGCCGCCGAACTCCTTGGGCCACCCGACGCCGAGCCTTCCGTCGGAGCCCATCCGCTTGATGACCGCACGGTAGGCCTTGCCGTGCCGGTCGGCCTCCATCTCCTTGACCTCTTCGGGCGAGATGAGGTTCGAAAAGTACTGCCGCAGTTCGGCTTGCAGCTGCCGCTGTTCAGGCGTCAGTTCGATGAACATTGCGCTCCCACCAGATCGAGTCGGTGCGACGGCCCGCCCACTAGCCGGGTCAGGTCCTTGATCGTGGAGTAGTAGCGGTCCATCGGGTACGCGATGTCCATACCCATACCGCCGTGCAGGTGATGGCAGATCTGCATCGCCGGGGGTGCCTGCGACGCCAGCCAGTAGCCGAGGACGTCGAGATCGTCGTCCGCGTCACGCCCCTCGGCCAGCCGCCAGACGACCGACGTCGCCGCCAAAGTCAACGTGCGGGAGGCGATGTAGACCTCGGCAAGCTGTGCGGCGACCGTCTGGAACGTCGACAGCGGCTTGCCGAACTGATGGCGGTTGGCCACGTAGTCGGCGGTGAGCCGAAGCGCACCTGCGACGAGACCAGATGCGAACGCTCCAATTGCAGCCAGCCCCAACTGGTTTACCCTGTGCGGCTGGGCGCCGTCCAGCACCCCGTCCGGCTCAGCGTCCGCGAACGTGACGGTGTACTCGTCGCCCCCATTGGACGTCGGTGTCTTGGTCACCTGCACACCGTCGGCCTTGGGCGATACCACCACGACCGCGCTGTCCGTCGTGACGACGATCCACTCCGCTTGCTCCGCATACGCAACCGCGATCTTGGTGCCGTTCAGCCGGCCGTTGGCGAATGTTGTCGCGGGCCGGTCGGGTAGCGGTGCGCCGGGTTCGTTGAGCGCCGCGGTCAGCACCGAGCCCTTCGCGACGCCGGCGAGGTAGCGGTCCTGCTGAGCGTCGGACGCCAGGTCCAACAGCACCGCGGTGCCCAGCCCGAGCGTGGCCAGGGCGGGGCTGACGGTGCCGTGCCTGCCGATCTCGGTCAGCGCGGTCGCCACCTCAGAAAGGCCGAGCCCGTCACCGCCGAGACGCTCGGGCACGGCCAACGCCGTTACACCCCCTGCGACTAAGGCGTCCCAGCTGTTGTCCCGGTCCAGCACCGCAGTCACCACGTCGGCGACAGCCTGCTGCTCCGGGTCCGGTGTGAAATCCACCCGAATCCTCCTTGATCCTGGGAAGTTTGAGAGCTATCGCGCAGCGGCGCCGGTGTAGTCCACTTGCCAGTGCTTGATGCCGTTGAGCCATCCCGACCGTAGCCGCTCGGGCTCGCCGATGGGCTTGAGATCGGGCATGTTGTCGGCGACCGCGTTGACGATCAGGTTGATCGTCATCCGGGCCAGGTTCGCGCCGATGCAGTAGTGGGCGCCGGTGCCGCCGAAGCCGACGTGCGGGTTCGGGTCGCGCAGGATGTTGAAGGTGTGCGGATTCTCGAAGACCTCTTCGTCGAAATTGGCCGAGCGGTACGACATCACCAGCCGCTGGCCCTTCTTGATCTGCACACCGGAAAGCTCGGTGTCCTCGTGTGCCGTGCGCTGGAACGACGTAACCGGGGTGGCCCAGCGGACGATCTCGTCGGCCGCCGTCGAGGGGCGCTCCTTCTTGAAGAGCTCCCACTGGTCGGGGTTGTCCGCGAACGCGATCATGCCGTGGGTGATCGAGTTGCGGGTGGTCTCGTTACCTGCCACGGCGAGCATGATCACGAAGAAACCGAACTCGTCGTCGGAGAGCTTCTCCCCATCGATGTCGGCCTGGATCAGCGTCGTGACGATGTCTTCGGTCGGGTTCTTGCCGCGCTCCTCCGCCATGGCCATCGCGTACATGATCAGTTCCATCGACGACTGCGCGGGATCGACGTCGGCGAACTCCGGATCCGCCCCGCCCGTCATCTCGTTGGACCAGCGGAACAACTTGTCGCGGTCGTCCTGGGGCACACCGAGCAGGCCGGCGATGGCCTGCAACGGCAGCTCACACGACACCTGCTCGACGAAGTCGCCGGAGCCCTCCGCAGCGGCGGTCTTGACGATGTTCTGTGCCCGCTGCGCGAGCTCCTCCTCCAGCCGGCTGATGGCGCGCGGTGTGAAACCGCGCGAGATGATCTTGCGCAACCGGGTGTGGTGCGGCGCGTCCATGTTGAGCATGACGTTGCGCTGCAACTCGATGTTCTCGAAGGTCATCTCCTTCGGCCAGACCGGGATCGCACCGTTCTGCCAGCTGGAGAACACATCGCTGCGGCGTGACACCTCCTTCAAGTCGGCGTGCTTAGAGACGACCCAGTAGCCCTTGTCTCCGAAGCCGCCGGTTCCGCCGGGCACGTCGACCCAATGGACCGGCTCGGACTTGCGCAACTCGGCGAGCTCCGCGACGGGCAGGCCCGCGAGGTTGACGTCCGGATCCAGGAAGTCGAAGCCAGCCGGGAGATTGGGGGTTGGCATAGGTATGCACTCCTCGATTGCAACGTGTTCTAGTGCCAGTAGAACATGCCTCCACCGCAGATAAAAGGCAGGTCGGCATCCTCGCTTGTCAGAGTAATGAAACGTGTTCTAGCCTGACGGAATGGGTAACCCTGTCATCGTTGAAGCCACCCGCAGCCCCATCGGCAAGCGGAACGGATGGCTATCGGGCCTGCACGCCACCGAGTTGCTGGGCGCCACGCAGAAGGCGCTCGTCGAGAAGGCGGGCATCGAGGCCGGCGACGTCGAGCAGATCGTGGGTGGCTGCGTCACGCAGTTCGGTGAGCAGTCCAACAACATCACCCGGGTGAGCTGGCTGGTCGCCGGTCTGCCCGAGCATGTAGGCGCGATGACCGTCGACTGCCAGTGCGGTAGCGGTCAGCAGGCCAACGGGTTGATCGCCGGGTTGATCGCCGCGGGCGCCATCGACATCGGAATCGCCTGCGGCATCGAGGCGATGAGCCGCGTCGGCCTTGGCGCCAACGCCGGCCCCGATCGCAGCATCCTTCGGCCGGCGTCGTGGGACATCGACCTGCCCGACCAGTTCACCGCCGCCGAGCGGATCGCAAAGCGGCGCGGCATCACCCGCGAGGAGATCGACCAGTTCGGCTTCGACTCGCAGCGCAAGGCCAAGCAGGCCTGGGCCGAGGGCCGCTTCGATCGGGAGATCAGTGGCATCGAGGCGCCGGTGCTCGACGAGAGCAAGCAACCAACCGCAGATCGCCAAGTGGTCACCCGCGACCAGGGCCTTCGGGACACCACACTGGAAGGCCT
>JAVRPG010000497.1:0-8864 GCA_032162325.1 Mycobacterium sp.
ATCACCGACTATCCGAGCCGACTGCGCGCGGTGATGAGAGAGCTTGGCATGCCGCTGCCGCCGCCCTATCGGACCAGCTAGCCGCCACGATCTAAACGCCGAACAGCCGGATCCCCACCCACAGGCAGAGCACCGCGACGACGAGGGTGATCGGCGCTGTGAGCAGCCCGATGCGGGTGAATTCGACGAAACCGGCCCGGATATCGCGTCGCACGACACTGCGCCACAGCAGGTTCGCCAGCGACCCCACATACGTCAGGTTGGGCCCGATGTTCACCCCGATCAGGACGGCCAGCACGGCGGCCGGTCCCGAGACGAGCGGCAGCAACACCAATACGGCGGGGAGATTGTTGACGATGTTGGACAGCAGCGCCGCCACAGCCGCGATTCCGAGTAGCGCGGGCAGGCTGTCACCGATCGGCAGGACCGCCCGCATGGGGGTGTCGAGGCCGTTGAGCATGACCGCGGCGACGACCACGCCGAGGCATAGCACGAACGCGAGGAACGGCACATCGACCGCCGCGGCAAGCCGACGCAGGCTGGTGTCCTGGCGCGCTAACGCACGCACGCCGAGCACGACCGCACCCGCCAGCGCCGCCCACGCAGGCGACAAACCGAACAGCGAGGTGACGGCGAAGCCGACGAGCGTCAACCCCAGCACTACCAGGACGAACACCGGCACCTCCACGGCCTCCACCGCCGCATCGCGCTTCGGCTCGACGGATAGGTCACCCGCGAAAAGCCAACGCAGTAAGACGAATTCAACGCCGACAGCGGCAATCCAGGGAAGGGTCATGACGGCGGTGAAGTGGACGAACGACAAACCCGCGACACTGAAGGCCAACAGGTTGGTCAGATTTGATACCGGAAACAGGAGTGAGGCGCTGTTCGCGAGGTGGGCGGTCGCGTACGCGTGCGGCTTCGCGGAGACGGCCAACGTACGGGCCGTCGCAAGCACCACGGGTGTCAGCAGCACGACGGTCGCGTCGAGGCTCAGGATTGCGGTGGTCGCGGCCGCGATCACGAAAACCTTTACGAGCAAACGTTGTTGACCGCCCGAGTTCGTCCTCGCCATCGCCACCCCGGCTGCATGAAACAGACCCTCGTCATCGCACAGCCGCGCGAAGACCAGAACCGCCCCCAGAAAGCCCACAACCGGCAGCAGCCTGGCGACCTCTGCGGCGGCGTCGTGCCAGGAGATCACGCCGAGTGCGATGAGCAGGCCCGCCGCAGGCACCGCGGCGACGGCCTCGGGCCAGCCGCGCGGGCGAACCATCGCAAATCCGAGCACCACAGCCAGCGCTACCAGCGCCAGCGTCAACTCCACGGGTCGGAGCGCTGCCACACGGTGGGCAGATGCAGCGGGACGCCGTCGTCGGCGGCCAGCAGGCGCAACACCCGCATCGACACGTCGAGATCGTCACCGGCGTACGGCAGCGCCCGCAGCGGCTTGTGCAGCGGGCGGAAGAAGTCGTCCCAGTGAATGAGCACGACCCGGCGGGCGCCGACGGTGCGCACGGTCTCGGACCAGTAGTCGATGAGGTACTGCTCGGATTGCAGTCCCAGTTGCCCGACGCCCAGATAGACGACCTCGGCCCGCTGCCCGTCGAGCGCGCCGCGGACGAAGCCGGCGCTGCCGACGATCAGCATCCGCCGGTCCGACGGCCGGTGATGTACCAGGGTCGACCACGCCTCGCCGCACTTGTACGCAGAGACCTTGACCGGCGGCACCACCGGCTCGGTGATGGCCCCCGGAAAGCGGTCGGGCGGACAGTGGTGCCCCTCGATCAACGTGACTTCATAGGCCCCAAGCGCTATCGGATCGCCCGGGGTGGCGACAACGAGGCGGTCGTCGGGCAGGCCGTGTCCACGACCCACCTCGGCTGCGGATGTTCCGCCGACCACCCGCGCGCCGGTGCGCTCGGCGACCACCGCCGAGTCCATCACGTGGTCGAAGTGCGTGTGCACCGGCAGCACCGCCTCCAGCCGGTCCACCCCAAGGCGGGTAAGGCAGCCGTCGATCCGCGCCGCCGACGGTGACAGCCGCCTCAACCCGACCTCGACCAGTCCGGGCCGCGAGAAGAATCCGTCGGTCATCAACGCCGACGTGCCGTCGTCGATCAGCAGGGTGGTCACACCTGCCCACGTCACCGTCAAAGGCGCTTCGGGTCCGGCACCGGGCGCATCGAAGTAGCGCTGATAGCTCCTCAGATCCGGCCTGCCGAGTTTGAGCCGCATGGTGCCAACTCTAGGTTCGGCCCTCTTCTCCTGCGGCGGGGCCTGCGATGTCGGCGGCGCGCTCGGACGAGTCATCGCATGGGTCTTCATGCCAGTCGCCGAACGGATCGGCATAACGTGCCCATTCGTTCGGGCGCGCCAGCTCGTCGTCGGCGAGCAGCGCGCCCCGCAGCCCGTCGACGATGTCTTGGGGTTCCGCCCCGCACACCAGCACCGTGATCGACGCGTGACGGTCTCCCAAGCGGCCGTCCCAGTCCGCGGCCGCCAGTGCGCGGCGCTGCGGATCGGCAAAGGCGAGCTCGCTGGAATCCATTGCTGCCAGCCATCTTCCGGCGTAGCTGGACCGCAACCCGCCCCCTGCCGACTCGATCCACATGACGTCGTCGAACCGGTTCGCCAGCCACAGCCGACCACGGGCACGCACCACGCCGTCGAGCAGCAGGTCCATGGCGGCGTGGAGACGCTGGGGGTGGAAGGGACGCCGGGCCGAGAACAACAGCAGGCCGACGTCGCCGTCCGGGTCGAGGGACGGCTGGCCGGCCAGCAAGGGGTCGTGGGGAGGACTGCTGCGGCCGCGCCGCGAATCAGGCTCGAGGTGAGCCAGCGCCATCTCAACCCGATCGACCCCGACGGTGATGCGGGCGATGGGCACCAGTCGGCGCAGTACTGACAGCGTTCTCGACTCGGGTTCGGTCAGCACCAGCACGTCGGCGAACTCGGCTTGCCCGACCACCACCTGGGCCGCGGTGCGACCGTCGTCGAGCTCGTCATCGCCGAGAGCCAGGCCCAACCACCTCGAGAGGCTACTCCGACGGACCCTGCGGCGTGCTCACCGTTCGGACCACGACCTGCCCGTCAAACCGATGCCTGACGACCACGGTCCCGGGCATCTGCGCCAAGACGTCGACAACACCGTCGGCATCGCCCTGGCCGCACACGAGGACCACCGGAGTACGCATCCACCCCTCCTAGTACTATTGAAAATGGTTATCATTACCGCTAGCTCACCCTACAGGAGGCACATGTCCGCGCATTGCCAGGTCACCGGGCGATCGCCCGGGTTCGGCAACACCGTTTCGCATTCGCACCGGCGCACCCGCAGACGGTGGAATCCCAACATTCAGACGAAGACGTATTTCCTGCCGTCGGAGGGGCGCCGCATCAAGTCGCGGGTCAGCGCCAAGGGCATCAAGGTCATCGACCGTTACGGCAACGATCCGGACCGGTTGGTGTTTCGGAAATACGATCCCATCGCGCGGCGCCACGTCGACTTTCGCGAGGAGCGCTGATGGCCAAGGCATCCAAGATCGCCAAGAACGAACAACGCCGACAACTGGTGGCGCGCTACGCCGAACGGCGAGCCGAACTCAAGGAGATCATCCGCCGCGCGTCCAGCACGCCAGAAGAGCGCGCAGCGGCTCTCTCTGCGCTGCAACGGCTTCCGCGTGATTCCAGTCCGGTCCGGGTGCGCAACCGCGACGCGATCGACGGCAGGCCACGAGGTCACCTACGCAAGTTCGGCCTGTCCCGGGTGCGGGTGCGTGAACTGGCTCATCGCGGCGAGCTCCCCGGCGTGACCAAGGCGAGTTGGTAATGAGGGTTTCGACCGCGCACCGCCAGGTGACGGCCTCGAATGGTGTTGAGGTTGATGAGGGCATCCGGGAACTGCTCGAGGCATTGTGGTCTCGCGGCATGGTTACTGAGTTCTCGTGTCAGGGAGAGTACGGCGAACTTGCCCACATCTGCTTCACCCGCGCCGCCGACGCTCGCCGCTTCATGGAGGCACCGGGCGAATTTCTGATCACGGTGGGTCAATCGTCCCGGGCATGGGTTGACTTCCCGGCAGTCTTGATGGGCGGCCTCACTCGGTATTGGAGTGCCTGATGGCAGGCAAGAAGTCCCGGATGGCCGGCCACCAAGACCTGCATCGAGCCCACCCGAAGGCGCGTTCTCGGCAGTGTCGCGGCCACGCGCCATCTTGCCAGCGAAGCGGCGCGTACCTGTGTGTTTGGGGCGCGCGTTCGCCGGTCGGGGCGAATTAGATTCGGGTTGATCCCGGCTAGACCATACTGGGTGTGGACGAAGGGGGTCCGATGGTTCTGCACGGCGTGTTGGCCAAGGCGGCTACGACCGTGGTCACCGGCGCGGTCGGCGTCGCCGCATATGACGCGTTATGCAAGGCGGTCGCGAAGATGCCGATCCGCGAAGCGAGCGTGACGGCCGCCGAATGGGCGCTACGCGGCGCGCGGAAGGCCGAGGAAACGGCGGAGAGTGCGCGGCTGAATATCGCCGACGTGATGGCCGAAGCACGTGAGCGCATCGGCGAGGAGGTCCCACCACCCGCGGTTGCCGAACCCGAGCACACACACGAGCACTGATCCCGTGGCTGAGGTATCCGTCGTATCCGACGCGGCGGGCCGGATACGGGTACGGGTGCCATGGTTTCGGTCCGATTCGGTCAGAGCCGTCGCGATCGAAGACGCGGTCGAGACGGTTGCGGGTGTCCGCGCGGTGCACGCCTACCCCCGCACCGCGTCGGTCGTGGTGTGGTACTCGCCTGGCCGATGCGACACCGCGGAGGTGCTCGCGACGATCTCTGAGGCAAAGAATGTTCCGGCCGCCTTGGTGCCCGCCCGCACGCCACGGTCTGCCGACATCCGAAACGCGGAGGTCGTTCGCATGGCCATCGGCGCAATTGCCCTGGCGTTGTTGGGAATTCGCCGCTACGGTTTCGTGCGGCCGCCTCTCCTGGGGCCAACCAGACGGCTCTTTGCCACCGTCGCCACGATTGTGACCGGATACCCGTTCATGCGGGGCGCCCTGCGCTCGCTTCGTGGCGGAAAATCCGCCGGCACCGACATGCTGGTGTCGGCCGCCACTGTCGCAAGCCTGGTGCTCCGCGAGAATGTGGTTGCACTAACTGTGTTGTGGCTGCTCAACATCGGCGAGTATCTGCAGGACCTGACGCTGCGACGCACCCGGCGCGCGATCACCAACCTGCTGCAGGGCACCCAGGACACCGCATGGATCCGCCTCGCCGACGGCACCGAGGTGCAGGTCCCCGCCGATTCATTGCGGATCGGTGACCACGTCGTGGTGCATGAGCAGATCGCGATCGCGGTCGACGGTGATGTCGTCGACGGCGAAGCCATCGTCGATCAATCGGCGATCACGGGGGAGACGCTGCCCGTCAGCATCACGTCCGGCGTAGCGGTACACGCCGGTTCGGTGGTCATTCGCGGCAGGCTTGTCGTCCATGCCCGGGCGGTGGGCCGCCATACCGCCATCGGCCGGATCGTGACGCGCGTCGAGGAGGCGCAGCAGCACCGCGCGCCGATCCAGACGGTGGGCGAAAACTTCTCCCGTCGGTTCGTACCGGCATCTTTCCTGCTGTCGGCTGCGACGCTGGCGCTGACCGGCGATGTGCGTCGCGCGATGACGATGCTGCTGGTGGCCTGCCCGTGTGCGGTCGGCCTGGCCACGCCCACTGCGATCAGCGCGGCGATCGGCAACGGCGCCCGCCGCGGCATCCTGATCAAGGGCGGCTCGCACCTGGAGGAGGCCGGCCGCGTCGACGCGGTGGTCTTCGACAAGACCGGCACGCTGACGGTCGGGCGTCCTGTCGTGACGAATATCGTTGCATTTCACGATGACTGGGATCCCGAGCAGATATTGGCTTACGCCGCCAGCTCGGAGATCCATTCGCGTCATCCGTTGGCCGAGGCAGTAATCCGGTCGACCGAGGAGCGGCACATCGTGATTCCGCCGCATGAGGAATGCGAGGTCCTCGTCGGCCTAGGGATGCGCACTCGTGCCGACGGCCGGACACTGCTGCTGGGCAGTCCCTCACTGCTGCAGCAGGAGAACGTCACCGTGACGGCAAGCGCGGCTGGATGGGTGACAAAGCTTCAGCAGCAAGCCGAGACACCGCTGCTGCTCGCTGTGGACCGCACGCTGGTGGGGCTGATCAGCCTGCGAGACGAACTTCGACCCGAGTCGAAATCGGTCCTCGAGGCGCTGCGTGCGAGTGGAGTGCGTCGCGTGGTGATGCTGACCGGCGACCACCCTGACACCGCCCGCGCGGTCGCGGAGGAATTGGGCATCGTCGAATGGCGAGCCGAGGTGCTCCCTGAAGACAAGCTCGATGTCGTGCACGCATTGCGAGAGGAAGGACACACAGTCGCGATGGTCGGCGACGGCATCAACGACGCGCCTGCGCTCGCAGCCGCCGATATCGGCATCGCGATGGGATTGGGTGGCGCCGATGTCGCGGTGGAAACGGCCGATGTCGCGTTGGCGGGTGATGACCTGCGCCGGCTGCTCGACGTGCGGTCATTGGGCGGGCGCGCGGTCGACGTCATCCAACAGAACTATGCAATGTCGATCGCGGTTAATGCGTTCGGTTTGTTGCTGGGCGCTGGCGGTGGGCTGTCGCCGGTTCTGGCCGCGATCCTGCACAACGCGTCGTCCGTCGCTGTCGTGGCGAACAGTTCCCGGCTGATCCGATATCAGCTGGCAGTCGGCTTCGACGGGAAGCGCCTCAAGTAAACGCCTTCAATTCGACGCCGTCCGCGACGAGCCGGTCCCGCACCGCGTTGGCGATCTGCACCGCGCCCGGCGAATCACCGTGCACGCAAACGGATTCGACGGTGACTGGGATCGTCGACCCGTCGACTGCGGCGACCCGGCCCGCGGTGACCATCGATGCCACTCGATCGGCTATCTCTGCGGTGTCGTGCAGCACCGCGTTGCGCTGGCTCCGCGAAACCAGTTGTCCGTCAGAGCGATACGCGCGGTCCGCGAACGCCTCGGGCACCGTGCGCAGCCCCAGCTCCTGCGCCTCGGCGAAGAACACCGAGCCGGACAGCCCGAGCACCGGGAGACCTGGGTCGACGGCGTGCACGGCCTCGGCAACGGCGCGGGCCTGGTCGTGATTGGTGACGATCGTGTTGTACAGCGCGCCATGAGGTTTGACGTAGGTGACTGTGGAGCCGGCGGCGTGTGCCAGTGCCTGCAGCGCGCCGATCTGATAGATGACATCGGCCCTCAGATCCTCGGGCGTCGAGTCGATGAAGCGGCGGCCGAATCCGGCCAGGTCGCGATAGCTCACCTGAGCACCGATCCGCACCCCCCGCTCCGCGGCCGCGCGGCAGGTCCGCGCCAGTGTTGCGGCGTCACCGGCGTGGAAGCCGCACGCCACGTTGGCGCTGGTGACCACGGCGAGCATGGCGTCGTCGTCGCCGAGCCGCCACACCCCGAAGCTCTCGCCCAGATCGGCGTTCAGATCTATTTCCCGGGGGGAGGCGTCAGACACGAACGCCAGCCTAGGCCGGTGCCGGCGCGGCCCAGCCGTTCTCCGAGACGAAGTCGCTCAGCGGACGGCCGAGCGTCCACCGATGCCAGATCCATCTGGGGCAGGGTGCGCCTGCCGAACACATGGGTCTGCCTGCCCTCGCACAGCGCCACCACGAACAGTTCGGCGCACTCGAGGATGCCCTCGACCTTGAGCGCAAGGAACTCGTCGGCACGCGGTCCCAACGCCTCGGCTGCGCATCCGCTCCTCGTCGACGATGGCGTGAATCCGCGTGCGCAACCCCGCCTCGGTGATCCGGATGAACCGCCACGGCTGCATCAACCCGACGCTCGGGGCGGAATGCGCGGCGCGCAGCAGCCTGCCCAGCACGTCCTCGGGCACCAGCGCATCCGGCACGCTTTAAGTGGCACCATCGATTCCATGAGCCGCGACGACGTTTTGATCACCGCAACCGAATTGGCGCAGCGCCTTGACGCCGATGAGCCGCTGACCATCCTGGACGTGCGTTGGCAGCTGACTGAACCCGACGGGCGGGCCAGCTACGAGCGCGGCCACCTCCCTGGCGCGGTGTATGTGTCCCTTGAAGACGAGTTCAGTGACCACAGTGTCTCCGGACGTGGGCGCCACCCGCTGCCGTCCGGGCGCAGTGTCGAGGCCGCCGCCCGGCGGTGGGGCGTGCGAAACGGTGTCCCCGTCGTCGTATATGACGACTGGAATCGCGCCGGTTCGGCCCGGGCGTGGTGGGTGCTGACCGCGGCGGGCCTGCCCGATGTGCGCATCCTCGACGGCGGCCTGAGCGCGTGGGCCGGGCCCCTCGAGATCGGCAGCGTCACACCGGAACCCGGAGACGTGAGGGTGGCGCACGACGACCTGTACGCGGGTGCCAGGCCGACGCTGACCGCTGAGCAGGCCGCCGACGCCGACATCCTGCTCGACGCACGCGCGCCCGAGCGGTTCCGCGGTGACGTCGAACCCGTGGATCCGGTGGCCGGCCACATCCCAGGAGCACAGAACATGCCGAGTACCGGTCTGTTGAGCGACGACGGCCGGTTCCTGTCCGACGGCGCGCTGTTCGACCGGATCGGCGACATCGACGGCCCGGCGACTGGCGTGTACTGCGGATCGGGCGTCACCGCATCGGTGGTGCTTGCCGCACTAGCGGCGGCGGGCGTTGACGCCGCGTTGTATCCGGGCTCGTGGTCCGAATGGTGTTCGGACTCAACGCGTCCCGTGGCTCGAGGATCAGATCGTCCGACGGCGCTGGGTTGATCCCAGGCGTCAAGGCTGCGTGGCAGTAGGGCTATCCACGGAG